>JBGTLW010000060.1:0-5791 GCA_041743835.1 Phycisphaeraceae bacterium
GATGCCCAAGAGGTGTACCTCACCAGCGAGCGGGCGCAGCAGGCCGACCTTCCCGCCGCCGTGTTGCCGCGCGTCCCGCTGGATGAGCTCCCCGAGCCGATCAAGCCGCTGTATCAGCAGCCGATGCTCGAGGCCGCGAACCAGCAGCTTGATCGGCTCGGGGAGCTCATCCAGCGGGACGCGCGGCAACACGGCGGCGGGAAGGTCGGCCTGCTGCGCCCGCTCGCTGGTGAGGTACACCTCTTGGGCATCGGGGCGGGTGAAAAGGGGAGAGCTTGGGCCGCTAAGGTCGAGCGCGCGGAGTCGAGCGAGTCGGTGACACGCCGCCGCCCTGCGGATCGAGCCGGGGCTTTTGCCGAAGCGCCTGGCAAGTTTCGTCACGGGGACACCCCACCGCATGGCCCGTTCGATCAGCCGATGGTCGCGCTGGGATAGCTTGGTGGCGCGGCCGGGGAACAGCGATGGGCCTTGCTGCGCGAGGAGCAGGCGGATGGTTTCGTGCGCGCGGTCCAGTTGCTTGCTGATGACAAGCGCCGCTTGATTGAGCGTGATGCCGGGTTTGTTGCGAACAAGCTCATGCGCCAAGGCCAGGGCTTGCTCGCGTTGCTCGCTGCTTAGCCGGGCAAACTCGCCGGCCCGTCGGACACGCGTGGGCTTTTGCAGGATGAAACGCTCCACAGCCTCGCGCGGCAGGCAGACCACCGCCTTGCCCCTTGCGGCGTCGAAGACCCACCGCCACCGCAGGCCCGACTTGCGCCACCGCTCGATGGTCTTAGCGCTGACGTTGAGCCTGTCGGCAAGCTGCTCGACGGTTTCGAGTTCTTCGCCCGGCTCCGGGGCCATGCGGATGGATCGGCTGAGGTTGTCGATCAGCAGACGCAGGTCCGGCGATACCGCTTCGCCGATGAGCAGCACGGTGTCGGTGCTCTGCGGCGGGCGGTAGCCCGTGATGCGGTATGCGAGGTAGTCGTAGGGATACGTCGCATCGTGAGCGATCTGGTCGTGCAGCTTCTCTGCCCGGCGGACCTGCTCGGCCCTCCGCAGTTCTGGGGCACGCACAAGCTGGCGGGCCAGCTCATCGAGCTGCTTGCAGTTGAAAGTTTGGTTGGACCGTCGGCTCACCGCTCACCCCGCGCGGTGGCCCCCGCGTCGTAGAGCCGCAGCGGGCGGTGCGTTGCGATCAAGCCCATCGCGTGCGCCATCTCGCCGAAGCGCTGGATCGCCTGCAACTCGCGCGGCCCGGTGTGGTAGTGCAGGATCCCGCCGAGGTATTCCAGCGCCAGATCGCGGGGCCAGCCCAACGGCTCGGCATACAGGTCCGCCAGCGTGTGGACGCGCGCCACGTTGCGCTCGCGCTGCGCTGCCAGTAGGCCGGGCGTGTCGCCCAGCGAGGCGCCGACGCGAGCCATCCAGATGGCAAACACAAAGGGCAGGCCCGTGAGCCTGTGCCACGCCTCGCCGAGGTCGAGCTGGTGGGGATAGGCTGCGGCATTTGGCGCGTCGGTCACGACCTTGTCACCAATCAGCAGCATCGCCTCTGGCCGCTCGGCGTGTTGCCCGTCAGCGCCGATATTGCGTGCGCGGTAGTCGATCATGGTTGGCTGCAGGCCGTGCATCGCGTGCAACAGCACCTGCACGAGCGCTACGGATGTGTGGCTGTCGGTGTCGGCATGGATGACGGTGATGTGGTCGATGGGCACGCGGCTAAAAAGCCTGACCGTCAGCGTCGGGCCTTCGCACCCGATGCCGCCGACGGGCACCAGCTCCAGCGGCGTGCGTGCTCGGAAGAAGTCGATCACCGGGCAAAGCGCCATGTCCACTTCACCGGCTTCAAGCCAGGCGAGCAGGTCTGCGGGGACCGCGAGGCGCACCGGCGGGTGCGCGGGGTTGGCGGTGTGGTCCAGGCCGTGGATCAGCGGCTTGGCGTTGAGGTAAGACACGCAGCCCAGCGTGATGGTGGGGGTAGGCGGTGCGTCGGTCGGTCGGGCGCTTGGCTCTTGGCGCAGCGGGTCCGGCTGCGGGGGCTTGGGGTGCGGCGCATCGGCGGGCTGGGCGTGGGGCATGGGCTTTGATTATAGTTTGGGGCTGCGATGCACACGGATAACCAGCTACCCACCGCCCAAGTATTGATCGTCGATGACGAACCGGACCACGGCGAAGTCATGGCCGAGGCCCTGCGCCGCCTCGGCCACGTCTGCACCATCGTCACCTCGCTGGACCAGGCGAGGGACGAGCTGAAGCACGGCCAGTTCGATCTGGTTGTGACCGACCTTGTGATGGATCGGGCCGACGACGGGATGAACGTCCTGGCGACCTCGCGGCAGACCCAGCCCAATGCCGAGACGATCATGGTCACGGCTCACGGCGACGTGCCCACCGCCAAGGCCGCCATCCGCGGCGGCGCGTATGACTTCATCGAGAAGCCGATCGACCTGGAGGTCTTCCGCACGCTCTGTGGCAACGCGCTGCGGACCGTGTTCCTCCGCGACCAGAACACCGAGCTGCGGGGCAGGCTCGATGAGCAGTTCGGCTTCGAGGGGATCATCGGCTCGTCGCCGGCGATCCGGCAACTGGTCGCGCGCATGAGGCAGGTCGCGCCGACCGACATCCCCGTGCTCATCACCGGTGAATCCGGGACGGGCAAAGAGCTCGTCGCCCAGGCCCTGCACAACAACTCCCGCCGATCGAAGAAGCGGTTCGTCCCGCTCAACTGTGCCGGGCTAACCGAGACGCTGCTGGAGGGCGAGTTGTTCGGCCACGTCAAAGGCGCTTTTACAGATGCGACCCGCGACCGCGAGGGACGCTTCGAGTATGCCGACGGCGGGACGCTGTTCCTCGATGAGATCGGCGACATGCCCCGGCCGATGCAGGCCAAGCTGCTCCGCGTCCTGGAGTCGGGCGAGGTGATCCGCGTCGGGTCCAACGAGGCCAAGCACGTCAGCGTCCGCTTCCTCAGCGCCACCAACCGCCCGCTGTCCGAGCTTGTCGCTTCCAATGAGTTCCGGGAAGACCTCTACTTCCGCATCAAGGGCGTCGAGCTGCACCTGCCCCCGCTGCGTGAGCGTCGGGAAGATATCCCGCTGCTTGCAAGGCACTACATCGCGCGGTTTGCGCAGGACATGGAACGCCAGACGCCCGAGGTGGCTGAGGACCTGATGACGCTGCTGATGCGTTTTGATTGGCCGGGCAACGTGCGTCAGCTCATCAACGTGGTGCAGAGCATGGTGGTGGTGGCTGAGGGTGATCGGCTCGAACCGATGCACCTGCCCCCCGAGGTGTCCGCGGCCGTGGGCGACGCCGGCGACCAGCCCGGTCAAGCCGGAGCAGCGTCCGGCGGCGGTGGCTTGAGCCTGGACCAGATCGAGAAGCACGCGATCCGCGAGACCCTGCGCATCACCCAGGGCAACCGCGAGCAGGCCGCAAAAATGCTGGGCATCGGCGAGCGGACCCTGTACCGCAAGCTCAAAGAATACGGGCTTAAGTGATTCAGAAGTCTAACGAAGGAATCATATGAGCGAGAGCATCTTTCATCGTACGGGCATGAATCAATATGAACCACTACGGACACGCCCCTTCGCAATCGAAAGCGAACTCGACACACTAATCGGGAATGTTCCACACCTCTTGTCGGCTGCATTGTCCACCGAAAACCGTAAGCTGAGGTTCCTCTTAATCGACAAGCAGGTGTCCATAGATGACGAAGATGGCGGGCGCACTGGCAGGTGGTCGGCCGACCTGATGTTTATCGATAATGAAGGCGTCGTCACGATTGTCGAAGACAAACTGTCGCGCAATCCGGAGATTCGCCGCAAGATAGTAGGCCAAGCGATTGAATACGCAGCAAATGTTTCCAGCACATGGAGTGCTGATCGGATTCGTGATCGCTTGGAACAAGGGCGCGATGAAGAATCAGAATCGGTGCTCGAATTACTGGAGTACGGTGGTGCTGGCGATTTCTGGCAGCGCGTCTCAAACAATCTTAAGGCCGGTGCGCTGCGCATCGTGTTTGTGGCCGATTCTATTCCGCGCGAGTTGAAACTCACGATCGAGTTTCTCAACCGAGTGACTGACCCGCTGGAGGTGGCGGGGATTGAGGTCAGGCAACTAGAATCTGAGGATGGAGTGGATGCGAATATACTCATCGCTTCCTCGGTAGGCTTAAGCGAACGCAAATCGAATCCTGGCCCAATAAGCCCCAAACCAGTGCCAGTAACTATGGATGAGTTGCTGACTGCCATGCAAGGCTTGGCGCCGAATCATCCTTGGGGCTCAGCCGCTACTCAGCTTGCTGAAGAGCTATTTGAAAGGAACGACCTCTTCCGGGCTGATGTGTACAAGACCGCAAGCGGAGGCGCTATGAGAGCGCGCTTTTGTCGCCGTACGGATGACCTAGACTTGATCTTGATATCGGCGCTCGTACGACGAGGGCTGTGTGGTGTATCTGTGCCTGCAATGCGGTGGCCAATCTCGCTTCGTAGGTCACTTGAAGTAGAGCTGGGTCATGAGATCACTGGCAAGGGCGGGCTGGATGAGTGGCTTGGCGCGGACCCCAAGCGGAAAAATGTGTTGTGGGAGTGGTTGATCCGTGCAGCAGACGGCACCCTAAAGGAGACACGCGAGTAATGCCCGGTTCTCTCTTCCGCATCGGCCACGGGTATGATCTCCACCGCCTCGAACCCGGACACCCGTTGGTGGTCTGCGGGCACCGGTTGGAGCACGACCGCGGGTGCGTGGCGCATTCCGATGGCGATGTGGTGTATCACGCGGTGACCGATGCGATCCTTGGCGCGCTGGGGCAGGCGGACATAGGCCAGCTTTTTCCCGATGATGACCCGCGGTGGAAAGGCTCGGACTCTGCCGTGTTTATTGAAGCCGCGTCGCAACGGATGCAGGACGCGGGCTATGTGCTGGGTAACCTCGACATCACCGTCATCATGCAAGCCCCCAAGCTCAGCCCGCACAAGGCGGCCATGATGGCAAACCTCACGCGCCTGCTGGGTTGCGATGCCTCACGGGTCAACCTCAAAGGCAAGACCCACGAACATGTGGATGCCCTGGGCGAGAACCGCGCGATCGCCTGCCATGCCGTGGTGCTGCTGATGCGAGGGGACGATGCCGGTTAATCGTTGTGTGGTGGGCGTCTTCGGTCACCCAAGCGCTTTGATGTAATACACCCACCACGCGGCTGCTTCGCGGGCCATGTTGTACGGCAACTGCGTGAGCATGTACGTCTCGTGCGCGGGGACGGTGTAAACCTCGACGCCGGCCCGCTGGTAGGTGAGCTTGATGCGTGGCAGGTGGTAGCCGTGGCTGACAGCGAGGACGCGGTGCAGGCCGTGGCTGGCGAACATCGGGGTGGTGTTGTCCACGGTCCTGGCGGTGTTAAGCCCGAGTTCGTCCGTCAGGATTGCCTCCGCGGGGACGCCCGCCGCGATCGCCATATTCCGCATGACGTGGGTCTCGTGGTACGCCCCATCGCCCGGCCCGCCGGACATGACCAGCGTGTGGGCGTAGCCCTGGTGGTAGAGCGCGATGGCGGTGTTGACGCGGTCCGCCAGCGCATCGCTGGGTCGGCCATCCGCATAGGCCCTGGCGCCAAAGACGACGATCGCATCGGCGGGGCGTCGATAGTCCGCCTTGCCGAACGTCCACATCACCCCCCACGCGCCAAGCAACACAACCCCGACCGTCACCACCAAGCCAACCCCCGTCGCTCGCTTGCTGCGGCTGGCCCCGCGGCCAAGCGCCACCGCGAGCAGCGCGGCCAACAGCGGCAGTGACAACGACACCC
>JBGTLW010000061.1:0-3571 GCA_041743835.1 Phycisphaeraceae bacterium
GGCTGGACCCGGCGGCATTGACCGCTCCCCCGGACCCCCAGCCGGAGGGCGCGGCCGCGTGGTGCCCCCGCTGCGGATCGACGTACACGGATTTGGCTGCGGTCTGTCAGGCCTGTGGTGATCGCCCGGTGGTCCCGCTGCGGGGCGTCTGATGACTGCCCCGCGCGGGGCGGTCCGGGTTATAATGTGTGGCTCGCGACTTACCCGAGCTTGACCATGACGCCGCAGGCAACACCCATCATCTCGAACGCCAGGCCCGGCAGCTCGATCCCCGCCATCAAGGCGGTCTGGATCAATGGCGAACTGGTCGATCCGGCTCACGCCACGGTCAGCGTGTTCGACCACGGGCTGCTCTATGGCGATGGGGTGTTCGAGGGCATCCGCGTGTATGGCGGGCGCATCCTCAAGTGCAAGACCCATCTGGATCGGCTCTACGCCTCGGCCAAGTCGATCCGTCTGGATGTGCCCTACACGCACGACGAACTGACCCGGGCCATGCGAGAGACCTGCGACGCCAACCAGCGGACGGATACGTACATCCGCCTGTGTGTGACGCGTGGGGCCGGGTCGCTGGGGCTTAACCCGTTTAACTGTGACAAGCCCACGGTTTTCATCATCGCCGGGTCGATCCAGCTCTACCCCCCAGCGCTCTACGAACACGGCATGGCAGTGATCGTCGCCAAGACCATCCGCACCGACCCGCGTGCGCTGTCGCCGGCCATCAAGAGCATGAACTACCTCAACAACATCCAGGCCAAGATCGAAGCGATCGACGCGGGCGTGCTTGAGGCCATCATGCTCAACTGGAAGGGCCACGTCTGCGAGTGCACCGGGGACAACATCTTCGTGGTGAAGGATGGCCAGCTGCTGCGCCCGCCGCTAAGCGCCGGGATCCTCGAAGGGGTCACCATGCGTATCGTGGGTGACTTGGCTCGTGGACTGGGTATCCCGGTGGTCGAGCGCGATATCACGGTGGAGGATGTGATGGGGGCTGATGAGCTGTTCCTCACCGGCAGCGCGGCCGAGGTCATCCCCGTGACAAAGGTGAACCAGACCCCGATCGCCGACGGCAAGCCCGGCCCGACCACCTCCAAACTCACCAAGGCGTTCCGCGACATGATTGCCGCGGGCGTCCCCGAAGACTGAGTCGGCTGCTTCAGATTAGAGTTGACTAAATTTATCCCGGCGTGTAAATTGATACTATCGAATAACCGATTGTTGATTACACGTCGGAAGTTTTGACATGGAAGTAACGAAGTTTATCAATCCGTTTCGGCCCGGCGCAGGGCATATGCCCCCGTACCTGGCGGGGCGCGACGATGAGCGTCACGAGTTCGCTCGACTCCTTAAGCAGGATGTCGTCGTCGAGAATCTGGTTCTGACCGGTCTAAGAGGCGTCGGCAAAACAGTTCTATTAGAGACTTTTAAGCCTTTGGCTCAATCGGAGGGTTGGCTTTGGGTCGGGACAGACTTATCCGAAGCGTCCAGCGTGACCGAACATAACCTCGCGCTCCGCCTGATCACTGACCTGGCGGTCATCACATCCTCGACCGTGATCGGTGCTGAGGATTATGAGCGGATGGGGTTTTCGGGTGAGCGATATCGTGTCGAACACCGGCTGGACTACGACACGCTCAATCACATTTTTCAATCCGCGCCGGGACTCACGGCGGACAAACTCAAGCACACCCTGGAAGTCGTTTGGAGTTTTTTGAGCCTGGACCCGCGTGCCGGCGTTGTTTTTGCCTACGACGAAGCTCAATTACTCTCGGATCATGCGGAAAAGGATGAGTACCCTCTCTCGCTACTCCTTGATACCTTCCAATCGCTCCAGCGAAAGAACATCCGGTATATGCTCGCGCTCACAGGCTTGCCCACTTTGTTTCCGAAACTGGTGGAGGCGCGGACCTACGCAGAGCGGATGTTCCGGGTCGTTTTTCTCAATCGTCTGGACGATAAGGCCAGCGCCGAGGCGGTACGTAAACCGACGGAATCAAAGGATTGTCCTGTTCGCTTTACGGAGCAATCGATAAGCGAGGTCGTCAGTGTGTCTGGCGGTTACCCGTATTTCATCCAGTTCACTTGCCGGGAGATATACGACATCTGGGTTCAAGCTTTGCGCTCAGGTAGCCAGCCGCCTCCCATACCGATTCAAGAGATTGAACGGAAACTCGACACGGATTTTTTTGCCGGACGATGGGCGAAAGCGACCGACCGACAACGTGATCTGCTGGCAGTGATTGCGAAGTTGCCGACTTGCGATGTAGAGTTCAGCGTTCAGGAAGTGGTTGAGATGTCACGCAATGAATCCGGCGCTCCATTTAGTAGCAGTCACGTGAACCAGATGTTGGCGACGCTATGTGAGCGTGGACTGGTATATAAAAACCGTCACGGCAGGTACTCGTTTGCGGTACCGCTTTTTGACAGGTTTATCTTGAGGCAGATCGAGTAACCAAATGGTGGGTGCGATTCCGACGATATCGTTGCACTTGACCGCCGACCTGCCGGGCATCGGCGGGGTCATCAAGCAGCGGCCGGAGGACTTCCTGGTCGAGGAGCAGCCCCTCTACGAGCCCTGCGGCGAGGGGGAGCACCTGTTCCTCTTCCTCGAAAAGACCGAGCTGACCACCGAGGACCTGATCCGCCGGATCGCCAACAAGTTCCGCGTCAGCCGACGCGAGGTGGGCTGCGCGGGTCAGAAAGACAAACACGCGATCACCCGGCAGCACCTGTCGATCCGACTGCCCGACAGGTCTTACGACGAGCAGGGGCTCGCCAAGGTCAGCAAGATGGAGCGTGTGAAGCTGCTGTGGGCCGCGCGCCACACCAACAAGCTGCAGCGGGGCCATCTGGCGGGCAACCGCTTTGTGCTGCGCATCCGCGAGGTCAGCCCCACGGCCGTGGTCCATGCCAAGCCCATCGTGGATCGGCTGGTGAGGCAGGGGGTGCCCAATTACTTCGGCGAGCAACGCTTCGGGTTCCGCAACAACTCCCAGGAGCTGGGCCGGCTGCTGCTGCTTGGTCGGCACCAGGACATGATCGATGAGATGCTCGGCCGATCCGTCGAGCAGGAGACCGGCGTGCTGGCCGAGGTCCGCGAGCTGTATCGGCGGGGCGACTACTTAGCCGCGATCGAGCGCTGGCCCAGGTCGCTGCGTCACGATCGACAGGCGCTCGATGCGCTCATCAAGGGCAAGCAGCCCGCGGATGTCGTCCGCGCGATCGACCGCAATCAGCGCGACTTTCTGGTCTGCGCGTTCCAGAGCGCGGTGTTCAACCACGTGCTGAGGCAGCGCGTGGAGGCGGGCACGTTCGACCGCCTGCTGCCGGGCGACCTCGCATTTAAGCAGGACAACCGCGCGTGCTTCGCGGTGGATGAGGAGACCGCCGCGGCTGAGAACGCGCCGGATGGTCGCGTGGCGACGCAGGCCGTGTCTCCCTCGGGGCCGCTGTGGGGCAAGGCCATGACCCGCGCCGCCGGGGCGGTGGACGCGATGGAACTCGCTGCGCTGGAAGCGACGGGTGTGACGCTGGAACAGGTCGCGGAAGGGAGTGACGGCGTCGCGCCGCC
>JBGTLW010000062.1:0-13003 GCA_041743835.1 Phycisphaeraceae bacterium
GGCCTGGCGGCGAGGCAAGCGGTCGCCGGTCAAGGCAACGGAGGCAGCGCGGGTCACCGCGGCGGCGCGGCTTGGTCAGGTTGCGACCGATCTGGGCGTCAATGAATACGGCATCCGCCGATACGCCGCCCCACTGCTGGATGGGCCCCGGCTGGTCGGTGTGCTGGCTGTCGCGCAGTTCTGCACGCCGGGCAACCAGCGTGCATCCGTCGAGCTGCGCGACACAGTGCGCGATGCGGCGCTACAACTGAGCAACACGCTAAACACCGCGCCCGCGTTGCGGGCGGGCTACCCCCGGAAGATGACTCCTAACTCCTAACTCCTAACCCGGAGCCTGCCATGCGAATCCTTTATCTCGATCTGGATGCACTCAACCCCCGCCACCTCTCGTGCTATGGCTACCACCGCAAGACCTCGCCGACGATCGACGCGATCGCGGCCCAGGGCGTGCGTTGTGAGAAAGTGTACACCTCCGATGCCCCGTGTCTGCCGTCACGCACCGCGTTTTATCAGGGACGCTTCGGCATCCAAACCGGTGTCGTCGGCCACGGCGGGACAGCCGCCGACCCCAAGCGCGAGGGCAAGCTACGCAGCTTCCGCTCGTGCTACGAAGAGCAATCCTTCCCGCGGCAACTGCAGAAGGTCGGCTTCCACACCGCCATGATCTCGCCCTTTGGCCAACGCCACGCGGCCCACCAGTACTACGCCGGGTTCAACGAGATCCACAACACCGGCGGAGGCGGGATGGAGCCCGTCGAGATCGTCCAGCCCGTCGTGGATCGCTGGATCGATCAGCACGCTGCGGAGGACAACTGGTATCTCCACATCAACTACTGGGACATCCACACCCCCTACCGCGTGCCGCAGGACTACGGCGACCCGTTCGAGGGCGACACCAACACCAGCCAGATCACCGATGCCATGCTCGAAGCGCACACCAAACGCTACGGCCCACACTCTGCCCAAGACCTGGGCATGTACGGCGACAACGACACCGAACGCTTTCCACGCCTGCCGCTGCGCATTACCGATCGCGCATCGCTCAAGCAATGGCTCGATGGCTACGACACCGCCATCCGCTACGTCGATGACCAGATCAAAACCATCGTCGGCAAGCTCAAGGCGGCGGGCGTGTATGACGACACAGCCATCATCATCTCGGCCGACCACGGCGAAAACCAGGGCGAACTGGGCATCTACGGCGAGCACGGCACGGCCGACGTCGGCACCTGCCGTATCCCCATGATCGTCAAGTGGCCCGCCCCCGCCCCCGGACGTAACGCCAAGGCGCTGGGCGCAGGCACGGTCGATCACGGCCTGCACTACCACCTCGACTGGGCGCCGACCTGCATGGAGCTGCTCGGCCACGCCGACAAGTGCCCCGCCCTGTGGGACGGGGAGAGCTACGCCCAGACGATCAAGTCCGGCAAAGGCTTGGGTCGAGATGAACTGGTCGTCAGCCAGTGCTGCCACGTGTGTCAGCGCGGGGTACGGTTTGGCAAGTGGATGTATGTCCGCACGTACTTCGACGGGTTCCACCCCTTCCCGCAGGAGATGCTCTTCGATCTGGAGGCCGACCCGTTGGAGCAGAAGAACGTCGCGGACAAGCACCCGGAGGTGGTGCGTGACGCGGCGTATCGGCTGATGAACTGGCACGATGCGCAGATGCAGAAGATGGCGCAGAACGCCAGCGACTCGGTCGATCCGCTGTGGACCGTGATGCGTGAGGGTGGCCCGCAGCACGCGAACTTCGAGCCCGGCCGCAGCCCGCTGCCCAAGTACCTCAAGCGTCTGGAAGCCACCGGCCGGGCCGAAGGTGCCGCCGCCCTCGCCAAGAAATACCCCGCGCTGTGCGGTGAATGACCCTCGCCCACGTCCCCCCGTTTAGCGGGGGCCGTAAGGCCCCGCTTTGCCCCCGCCACCCACCCCGCCGACGCCGCTGGTGTCCTGCCCGACGCGGGCCTGCCGCGCTGGCATCCCATACGACGGGCCACGCAAGCGAAGTGCTAACTGTAACTCGCTGCTTAACAGAAACTTGCTGATCTCCGACCCGGACCGAACCCGCGGCACGCCACTTGCATATGATCTGTGGACCCCGCCACATTCGGCGGGCCACGGGAGCCAATGCAATGACACAATTCGTGAATAACGTGAAGACCGCCGGGCTGATGGGCTTGATGTTCGGGCTGATCCTCGCGGCTGGTTATCTTCTGGGCGGTTCGCAAGGGCTGATCTTCGCGCTGGTCCTCGGCGGGGGGATGAACTTCGTCGCGTTCTTCTTCTCCGACACCATCGCGCTCAAGTCGATGCGAGCGAAGGAAGTCGATCGCACCACCGCCCCGGACCTGGTCACGATGGTTGAGCGGCTGGCGAAGAACGCCAACCTGCCCATGCCCCGCGTTTACATCTGCCCGCAGGATGCGCCCAACGCGTTCGCCACCGGCCGCAGCCCGAAGAAGGCCGCGGTCGCCGTGACCAACGGGGCGCTGAAGCTGCTGGATTACGACGAGCTTGAGGGCGTGATGGCGCACGAACTGGCGCACGTGAAGAACCGCGACACGCTGACCAGCACCATCGCCGCGACCATCGCGGGTGCGATCAGCTACGTCGGGTGGATCTTCATGTTTGGCGGGCGCGGCCGGGATGTGCATCCGGCGCTGGCGTTGTTGTTTGTGATCCTCGCGCCGATCGCGGCGATGTTGATCCAGATGGCGATCAGCCGGTCGCGCGAGTTCGTCGCCGACGCCGACGGGGCCGCGATCGCGGGCACACCGCACGGCCTGATCGGTGCGTTGCAGAAGCTCGACGCGATGAACAAGCGCATCCCGATGGAGTCCGAGATGCCGTCACAGAACCACATGTTCATCGTCCAGCCGCTGAGCGCCACCGGGGCCGGCTTCGCCAAGCTCTTCAGCACCCACCCCGCCACCCGCGACCGCGTGCTCAAGCTGCAGCAGTTGGCGTAAGGCCTGGGGTGAGGTGCGACCGGCAGACTTTTCGGAAGTGGTGGCCGTAGATCCAAAGTGTCACAGCCAGTGGCAGCTTGCGCGGGTGATGCGTCGTGGTCCACAGGAGGAGCCGCCAGTAGTGCAGGCGTGATCGGCTGATCACCCCCAGCCGCACCGCCGATCGACCAAACGCCAGCAACTGCCCCCACCGCAACCGCTCACGCGGCGCGGCATCGACACCCGAGCGGTACTCGCGCAGGAAGGTCTTGATCCGCTGGTAGTACGGCCCGGGGGCGTAGATGTGCCGCATGATCCCGCGGTAACCCGCGGCCAGCGTGGCGGGGTCGAGCACAGTGCGGATGTTCGTCGTGCCATCGACGTTGTCACCGGTGGAGTTGCCGATCAGCCTGCCCTCGACCCGCATGCGTTCGTACAAACGAGTGCCGATCGGCGCCTGCAACAGCCCAACCATCGCGGTGACGATCCCGCTGTGCTGGATGAAATCGATCTGCCGCTGGAAGATGCCCGGCGTATCGTGATCAAACCCCACAATGAAACCGGCCTGCACCTGTAAACCGGCGCGCTGCAGTGTCTTCACGTCCGCCACCAGATCCCGCCGCTGGTTCTGCTTCTTGTCGCACTCCTTGAGCGAGGCCTCATCGGGCGTCTCGATGCCGACGAACACGGAGTCGAACCCAGCCGCAACCATCTGGGCCATGAGCTTGGGGTCATCAGCGAGGTTGATCGAGGCTTCGGTCTGCAACGGCTGGGCGTATCCAGCACGACGCCAGGCAATCAGGGCCGGCAGCAGGTCTTCGCGCAACGCTTTCTTATTGCCGATGACGTTGTCATCCACAAAGAAAATCGGCCCGCGCCAACCCGCCTGCCGCAGCGACGCGAGTTCGCCGATCACCTGCGCGCCCGACTTCACCCGTGGCCGATGACCGAACAACGCGGTGACGTTGCAGAAATCGCAGTTAAACGGGCAGCCCCGGCCGAACTGCACGCTCATCGACGCGTACCGCTTAAGGTCCGCCAACCCCCACCGCGGCGCGGGTGTCGTGGACAGGTCCGCTAAGCCCTCGGCCCGATACAACGGCTTCGCGCAGCCCGCCTCAAAGTCGGCGAGGAAAGGCGGGAGGCTCAGTTCCGCTTCGCCAAGCACAAAGTGGTCCACCTCGGGAAAGTCCGTGTGCTCCCCCGCGAAGAGCGGGCCACCAGCGACGACGGTCTTGCCCGCCGCCTTGCATCGCGCGACAAGCTCGTGGGCCGAGTCACGCTGCACGGTCATCGCGCCGACCATTACCAGGTCCGCCCACGCGATGTCCGCGTCGCGGAGCCGGCTGACGTTCACATCCACCAGCCGCGGCCGCCAATGCGCGGGCAGCATCGCCGCGACGGTGAGCAGGCCTAGCGGTGGGAACGCGGCCCGCTTGCGGACAAACCGCAACGCGTGCTTGAAACTCCAGAACGTGTCGGGGTACGCCGGGCAAAGCAGCAGGACGTTCATCGCGATGCTCCGATTCGTTGTCGCGTGATGCGCGACGAGACGACCCGCAGCGCGTCCCGATTCTATGCTGTTTCACGTACAACAGTGCAGCGATTAGGAATCAGATGTGCGTTTTTTCCTTATAAATACAGGACAAAATGAGTACGGATCGCCCAGCGCTGTTGCGAGGCGGTTCACGCGCATGGCTGCACGAAGTAGCTAGGCTGCGCCGAATGCGTCTTGTGCTTGCCGCGACTAGGCGATGTGTGGCTGCCGTAGCGCATCGGGTGCCTGCGGCTCATCGTGATCGCGCGGGGTGTGGGGGTCTTGGCGGGTTACTGGATGTTGGCGTCGCCCTTGCCGTTCCAGTAGCCGTTGTCTTTGTTGCCATCGCCGTCGTAGTCGTCGATGTCGGCCATCTTCATCGCCGAGCCGTGGCCGTCGCCGAAGACGAAGTTCGCCGCGCCGTTGTTCCGCTCGGCGGGGAAGGAGCGGTGCACGTAGCTATCCGCATCGCCAGCGGGCTCAGCGGTAGAACCGCTGGCGTAGTAGGCTTGGGTGGCGCTGCTGGAGTTCGATCGGAAGGCTCCGCTAAAGGTTTTGCCATCACCCCAGGATCCGGCACTCCAGATGCCCGGCAACGGTGGGTCCAGCACATACACCGCTTCGCCCCCTGCTCCCGGCTCGTTGCCAGCGCTTCCGCCACGCGACCCGGCGGTGTCGCCGACGAACACGGTCTCCGTCGCGGACACCACGTCGGTATCCATGCGTGCGTGGAACGTGGGGTTGTATCGCGAATTACCCAGGTACTGAAAGTTGTAGCCATAGCCGCCGAAGTACTTCACATCGCCGGACCCAACCGTGTGGGCGAACGGCTTGTTGAAGCGCACCATCTCATCGGCGGTGAGTTGCGGGCTCAGGTAGATCGCGGTGTTGGGCATGTAGGTGAACAGGTGATCGGGCCAGCGGGTGCGGGGGCTGGCGTAAGCGGGGTGCCCCACCGACCCGGACGACGAGTGAATCGGCAAGTAATCCTTGCTTTCTGCGGAGTAGGCGCTAATGGCGATACCCATCTGGCGGACATTGCTGAGGCTCACCGAGCTGCGGGCCGCGTCACGGGCTAGACCTAATGCTGGCAGTAGGATGCCGATCAACAGCGCGATGATGGAGATCACTACGAGCAGCTCGATGAGCGTAAACGCTTTCCTGGCAATGAATTGTAGACGATAAGTCGTGTGTGTACGGGGCATGGTGTATGGTCCTTTTGATTTACATGAGACTGCGTCTCACATTTAATTCAAAAGGAGAATACTGATATTGAGAATCGCTTGCAAGTGCGATACGGGCATGAGAAATCTGAGTTCGCGGCAGGTTGATTTAGTTCAGGGCTGGGTCCGCCGAACCGTAACCGTTGTAGTGGCCGTTGTCGTTGTTGCCGTCGCCGTCGGAGTCGTCGAGGTCGGCGGCCTTGACCGATTCGCCGTGGCCGTCGATGAAGGTGACGTTGGCGCTGCCGTTGTTGCGTTCCATGGTCCACGAGCGCCAGAGGTAGGTGTCCGGGTTGCCGCCGGGCTCGTTGACGGAGCTGCCTGCGTAGTAGGCCCGGCCGTCGGGGTGAGCAGTGCGGGCGGAGATCAGCGGCGGATCGATCGCGTACACCGCTTCGCTGCTGTGGCCGGGCATCGCGCCGCTGCTGCCGGCGCGAGAGCCGGAACAGTCGCCGATAGCGACGGTGTCGCTGGTGGCGGTGATGTCGGCGAGGTTGCGGTGGAAGGTGGGGTTGAAGCGGGAGTTGCCCAGGTACTGGAAGTTATAGCCGTAGCCCGCGAACGCGACCGGCCCGCCGGGGTAGGGGTCCGCGGGGTCGTTGGTGTGGGCGAAATAGCGGGTGGAGGCCTCGCGTTGGGCGGGGTCGAGATTGGGGCTGACGTAGATGTCGATGCTCTGGAGGTAGGGGAAGAGGTAGTCGAACCAGCGGGTGCGCGGGTTCCACGACGACGGCGACGAGTGCATGGGCAGGTAGTCGCGGTGGTCAGTGGCATACACCCCCATGGCAAGGTTGAGATTTTTGATCTGCGTCATGGCGACAGTGGAGCGTGCCGCGTCGCGGGCCGCACCCAGCGCGGGCAGCAAGATACCGATCAGCAGGGCGATGATCGAGATGACCACCAGCAGTTCAATCAGCGTAAATGCCGAATAAAAAACAACTTGCGTGTTAGTGCGTCGGGCGTGTCGGTGCATGACGGGTGGCTCCTGCAGTTGCTGAAAATCAGTCTCATTACGATCTGAGCCCAAGGCTAACGCCCCCGGTGCGACGTTTTCAAGGGCGTGCAGATTTTGCGGGGGCCAACCCGTTACAATCGAGCCTCTACCTGTTTTTCAATGGCATGGAAGCCCTCGCATGACCACCGACCTGCTTACCGACCTCAACATCCGTACCGAGCACCAAGTGCCGCTGGGGCCGCGCACGTGGTACGGCGTCGGTGGGACCGCGGCCACGCTCGCCCACCCGTCTTCCATCGCGCAGCTCTCGGCCCTGGTCGCGCGCTGCCGGGAACGCGGCGAACCGATGTACATCCTTGGCTCGGGCGCGAATCTGCTTGTGCGAGAGGGGACCGTGCCGGGCGTGGTGATCTGTCTGGACGATCCGGGCTTCGCTTCCATTCAGATTGATGGCACGGCTGTGACCGTGGGCGCGGGCTACGACCTCATGCGGCTGGTGCGCGAGACGGCGAAGCAGGGCCTCAGCGGGTTGGAAGCGCTGGCGGGTATCCCGGCGACCGTCGGCGGAGCGGTGCGCATGAATGCGGGCGGGGCCTTCGGCGAGATCGGCTCATCGGTCGCGCGCGTGCAGGTCATGTCTGCCACCGGGCAGGTGTACTACCGTGACCGAGACGACCTGGTCTTCTCGTATCGGCATTGCAACATTGATGCGCCTTTCATCACGGAGGTCCGCTTCGAGCTTCGGGCCGGTGAGCCGGAGGCGCTGCTCAATCGCGTGAAGGAAATCTTCCTCTACAAGAAGAACTCGCAGCCGATGGGCGACGCCTCTGCCGGGTGCGCGTTTAAGAATCCCCAGCCCACCGAGGAGCACCCCAGGCCCGACCCCGCCGGCATGCTCATCGACAAGTGCGGCCTCAAGGGATACCGCCACGGCTCGGCCTACGTCTCCGAGGTCCACGCCAACTTCATCGCGGTGGACAAGGAGCAAGGAAAAGCCCAGGACGTGTGGGATGTCCTCAATCACGTCCAGGCCACGGTCGCGGAGATCACAGGCATCCAGTTGGAGCGTGAAGTGGTGGTTTGGCCTTGAAATTGAAGGAGAAACCCCCGGCCGCGCCACATCCCGGCGCGGCAGCATCACACGCATCATTGCCTCTGCACCCTCTCACGGATAAACCCATGCACACACCATCTTCCAAGCTCCCGGGCCTGCTGGCTGTCGTCATTTTGCTCGCGGCAGCAAGTGCGTGGGCGGAGACGAGCGCGGTGTATCACATCCACCTCAACAACGCGGGTGAGCGGCAGACGCCGGCGCTGATCGTCATGGAACTGGACCGGGGCAGGCCCGTGGCTGGGGTGCTGACCCAGCCGTACAACATCGTCCGGGGCAGCAGACATTATTTCTGGGGGTCGCTTGCGTTTGTGCAGTTGGATGTTTCCGGCCTTACGAGCGAGGGAGGCACCCTCCGCGGCGTGGCGACTGCGCAAGATGTCCGCATCGAACTCAACAGCCAACTCGATCACGCCACGCTGAGCGGGGACTATGTCGGCATGATCGGTCAGCGTGAAGTCAACGGCGGCGTGCTGGGCGTGGCCGCGCCGAGGGTTCGGGCACAGGATGCCGACGCGGCGCTGCTCTATTTCAACACGCCCTACCCCGGCAGCAACAACGACCCACGCTGGAATGGCTCGGCGATCCGGGCGATCGGCTTGCTGGCTCTCAAGCAAGGCCAACTCATTGACGGGACCATGACCGGCGCATCGCCCATGAGCAGCGCCTATGGCGCGAAGAATCAAGTGGTCCCCAGGGTCCCGCTGGCGGGCGGACGATCGGGCTATCTCGCCATGTCGCCCGGGACAACGTTTACCACGCAGAGGGTCACCGGCGGTGTAAAGGATGGACGGCTGGAGGCCGACATCGTCGTCAACGCGCAAGACCACGGCGAGTTGACCTACCGCGTCAACGCGCTGGTCATGGGAGACTCACTTTTTGGCGAGTACGTCATCGTCGAGAATGGCGAAGCCACGAATCATCGCAATCAGGTCGTCGGGCACATCGGTGCGACCGCCTCCGCCATCGCCCGCGCACCAGCCCGGCCCGACATGACCGAGGCGCAGGCCAAGCTCTACGCCCACCTGCAATGGCTTTTTGATAACCCGTACTGTGGCGGCCTCTTCGGTTCGGACCTCGGCCTCACACGCACCTCATGCACGGGTGACAAGCAGTACGACAACCCGCCCATGGCCGGGGCATCTGCCCCGATTGCGATGCCGCTGCTGGCGAGCATGTCCGACGACCCGGTGTTGCGTGCGCACGCGATGCTTGCCGCGCAGCGGGGCGGCCACTATCTGGTCAGCCGTCGCACCGGAGCGACCCGCACGCCGACCACCTACAAGCACATGTTCTGGATCAACTTCTGGATGGGCCGGGCATTTCTCGATCTCCATGCCGCGACCGGTGACGAGCACTGGCTCGACCGCGCCAAAGAGTTGGCCGACACCCTGGCTCGCGTGCAGCTTGCGTCCGGCACATGGAACTGGGTGGACGAAGCCTCGGGCAAGACCGGCCAGAGCAACCGCCGTCACGACCGCGAATGGGATGACATCCCCCTGCAATGCGGGGACTGGCTTTACTTCCTGGGCAGGCTCCGCGTCGAAGCCGGGGTCACCGATTATCTGGAGATGGAGCGGAAGGCTGCCGCATGGTTGCGGGTGGCGGTGGAAGAGCAGGTCGAACACCACGGCGTCAAGTACCTGTGGCAGGAGCGGGGCGACGGCGCGGGCGAGATTGAAGCGATCGGCCCGACCTTCTACGCGCTATACCTGCTGGACTTCGCGGAAAAGTTCGACCACGAGCACCTCAAAAAGGTGATGCGCTTCGTCGATGAGAACCTGCTGGCCCGAGGCGCGGACGGTCACCTAATCGTCAAGTCCTTTCAGCCCCGCCATCCGCCCGGGTTCCATGCGGCATCGACCATGCGCTATGCCCTGGTCAACCTCAAGGCGGCCCGCAAGACCGGCGAGCCCGGCTATCAGCAGCAGGCGGGGTTGTTGATGGCGTCGGTTCTAGCGATGAGTGACCCGCGATCCGGGGCGATCTGGGGTGTGCCGATCCCGCCGGACATGACAGCCTATGCACGCGGGTTCCAGCACCCCTACACGGTCTTCGCGGCGGACCTTGCGGCGAGCATGCACCAGTTCATCCAGATCGACAAGGCCGCCGCGGAAGCAGGCCACATGCTGCCCCAGCAGCAGTAAACCCTGGCCCACGGAGTCATTCGCTAGGATGTGGCCCCGATGCCTGAACTGATACCGGTGGTGTTTGTGTTGATGTTCTTCGGCGTGATTGCGCTTGGGATTTTCGGCGCGATCCAGGCCGCGAAACGCAAAAAGGAACTACACGCTTGGGCCGCGGCAAAGGGCTTAGCCGTCGCGGCGGGCAACCAGCGGGGCTACGACCAGCGCTACCCACGCTTCGAGGTGCTGCGGCAAGGCTCAAACCGATACGCGTACAACCAGTTGTCCGGGCAGTGGAACGGCCGAGCCGTCCTCTGCTTCGACTACCACTACCAGACCACCAGCACCGACTCCAAGGGCAGACGCAAGACCCATCACCACCACTTCAGCGCGGTGATTCTGGATCACGGCCTGCCCCTCCGCCCGCTGTTCATACGCCCCGAGGGTCTGCTCGACAAGTTCGGGGCGTTCTTCGGGCTGGACGACATCAATTTCGAGCTCGACGCGTTCAACCGCACATTCCATGTAAAGTGTGCCGACCGGGCGTTCGCGTTCGATGTGATCCATCAGGCGACGATGGATTTCATGCTCGCGGCCCCGAGGTTCACGCTGGACTTTGAGACGCACGGGGTGTGCATCTACAAGGGCGGCATGTTCGGCCCCGCCGAGTTTGAGGCCGCGATCGGCCTCGCGGAAGGTATCCTCGACCGGCTGCCCGATTACCTGTTGCACGAGCTGAAAGGAGCACGCTGATGATGGACCCGGCGATGATCGTGCTGATGGTGGTGGGCGGCGTGTTGCTGCTGGTTCTGCTGTGGGTCGTGGGGATGTACAACGGGCTGGTCCGCCTGCGCACCGCGTGCGAGGAGAGCTGGTCCGCGATCGACACCGAGCTTCGTCGTCGGTACGACCTGATCCCGAATCTGGTCAACACCGTCAAGGGCTACGCCACGCACGAGCAGGCGACGCTGGAGAAGGTGATCCAGGCCCGCAACGCCGCCGCGTCGAACCACGGCTCGCCCGAGTCGCAGGCCAAAGATGAGAACATCCTCACCGGCACGCTGCGGCAGCTCTTCGCCATCGCCGAGGCCTACCCAGACCTCAAAGCCAACACCAATTTCATGAAGCTTCAGGCCGAGCTGACGAACACCGAAGACCGCGTCCAGCGAAGCCGGCGGTTCTACAACGCGAACGTGCGAGACCTGAACAACAAAGTGGAGATGTTCCCCAGCAACCTGATCGCGGGGGTGTTCGGGTTTGTGAAGAAGGAGTTCTTCGAGATCGACGAGGCGGCCGCAAGACAACCCGTGAAGGTCGAGTTCTAAACACGACGCGCCGACACGAAACGCCGCGACTTGTCGCGCCATCACGCCGCACCGCCCGGTTTTATCGCAGGACGTTGTAATACCGGTCCGCCGCGATCCTTCGGAAGCCGCCGGTGGTCAGGTCGCCGTCGTCGATGAGTGTGTCCACGCGGGTCATGACCTCGTCGCCGGGGTTGTCGCCGGCGTTGAAGTGGACACCGATGGCCAGCCCGACGCCGTTGTCATCCACCTCGATATCCCACACCCCGCCCAGCGCGGTGCGTCGCTCGTATCGCGAGGCGTTCATGTAGGCGGACAGCTCGGTGGGCATGACACCCGAGGCGGTGTCTGGCGGCGGGCCGTGGAGGCCGGTGTACGCTGAGACAGCTTTAGTCAGCGCGTTGAGGTCGGAGATGAATGCGTTGTGGCGTGCGCTGTTGGTGGCCGAGGCGAACTGTGGCAACACGATGGCCGCGAGGATACCCAGGATGACCACGACGATGAGGATTTCGACGAGGGTGAAGCCCCGTCTGGTGGTGGAGCGTGGGCGACGTGTGATGGCGGTCATGCGTGGTCCCTTCTGTGCGCGGCCCCGGCGGGGAAGCAAAGCATCCGATTCGCCACGCGGCGCGTCCACCGCATCCCGGGACTTGAACCACACCCGCGGCAAGCGTGCCGGTCTGTAGGGTTTAGATAAGGCACAAAGGTGCGGGGCGAGCACAGCGAGCGGGCGCGCCGCGACGGGTGGGCCGCGATGCGCTAGAATCCCGGCCATGCTCACCCACCGCGTCATCCCGTGCCTCGATGTCAAGAACGGCCGCGTGGTCAAGGGTGTCAACTTCGTAGGCCTGCGCGACGCGGGCGACCCGGTGGAGATCGCCCGGCAGTACGACGCGGCTGGGGCGGATGAGCTGGTGTTTCTGGATATCACCGCCAGCCACGAGTCGCGCGACATCGTTTACGACATGGTGCGGCAGGTGGCCGAGCAGTGCTTCATGCCGTTCACCGTGGGCGGTGGGATTCGGACGATCGCGGATGTGACGGCTCTGGTGCAGGCCGGGGCCGAGAAGGTGAGCATCAACACCGCTGCGGTGGTGGACCCGGACATCGTGAACCAGACGGCCCGGCGGTTTGGCCGGTGCGCGACGGTGGTGAACATCGACCCCAAGCGGGTGAGTGCGGCGGACTTCGTCGAACACGTCCGCACTTCAGGCCGACCCGCACCGCGCGATGGCGGATGGCGGATGGCGGATGGTGGATGGCTTGATGCCGCAGCGCTTGACGACGCGTCCGCCATCCCCCATGCCCCATCCGCCATGATCTTCGAGGTCCACACCCACGGCGGGCGCACCCCGACGGGTCTTGATGCGGTGGCTTACGCGCGCGAAGTGGTCGAGCGCGGGGCTGGGGAGATCGTGCTCACCAGCATGGATGCCGACGGCACGAAGGACGGCTACGACATCGAGATCACGAGGCTCATCGCCGATGCGGTGGATGTGCCCGTCGTCGCCTCCGGGGGCTGCGGCAGCCCGCAACACATGATCGACGTGCTGATCCAGACCCGAGCCGACGCGGTGCTCGCCGCGAGCATCTTCCACTATGGGGAATACACGATCTCCCAGACCAAACAGGCCCTCGCGGCCGCGGGGTTGCCAGTGCGGGTATTGAACGGGGCGTGATGCGTGTTGCATGTTGCGTGTTGCAGCGCTGACCGGTGCGCGTTCCCCCGTATAGCGCGGGCCGTCAGGCCCCGCGTCGTGTGGCGTGCGATGCCGCGGTTCGTGGCGCGGCAAGCGCGGGCG
>JBGTLW010000063.1:0-3486 GCA_041743835.1 Phycisphaeraceae bacterium
CCGCGACAATCAGCACCGGCTGGCTGGCGCGCCGTTTTGCAAGGTCCTGCGTGCTCGCGGTGCTGGGGTACACCTCGACCCGGCGGGCTGTGCCAAGCGCCGCCTCGATGTGGTCTGCCCAGCCGGTGAGGTCGCTCATGCGATGTCCAGGCCCACATCCAGCGCCGGGGCCGAGTGGGTCAACGCGCCCACGGAGATGCGATCGACGCCAGACTCCGCGACCGCGCGGATGGTCTCTAGCGTGATCCCGCCGCTGGCTTCGAGTAGAACACCGGGGGCGAGCCGGTCACGCATCGCCACCGCCTCGCGCAGCATGTCCGGCGGCATGTTGTCCAGCAGCACGAAGTCCAGAGGCGTGGGCAGTACCAGACGCAACTGCTCCAGCGTGTCCACCTCGACCTCCACGAAGCGCAGCTTCTTGTGCTTACGGCGGGCGTGCTCGATGGCTTCGGTGATCCGGGCCGCGAGCTGGTCGGTGGGGATGTGTGCGATGTGGTTGTCTTTGATGAGGAGCGCGTCGTACAGGCCGACACGGTGGGTGGTCCCGCCGCCGCAGCGCACCGCGTACTTCTGGAGCCAGCGCAGGCCCGGCAGCGTCTTGCGTGTATCGCAGACTACAGCACGCGTGCCGCGGGTTTCTGCCACGAACTTCGATGTCAGCGTGGCGACACCCGAGAGCAGCGTGACATAGTTGAGCACCGTGCGCTCGACGCGGAGGATGTCTCGCAGCGGCCCGGCGAAGGTCGCCAGGCGAGCGCCGGCTTTCACGATGTCGCCGTCCTCGGTGAGCAATTCAGCCTCAAGGTGGGCCGAGGCGTGGAGGATGATCTCACGCAGCAGCACGATCCCGCACGCCACGCCCGGCTGCCGCGCGACCAGCGATGCACGCCCCACGGTCTGGCGATCCAGCAGCGATTCGGAGGTGATGTCGTGGCGACGCGCGCCCAGGTCCTCGCGCAGCGCCTGCTCGATGTCGTCGTCCAGCGGCCAGTTGTCGGCCCAACGGATCAGCGCCTGAAAATCCTGAATGGGATCGATCATGGTGTCTCGCTGCGCGACGGATGATAGCTCACACGATACCGCCCCCGGCCCAAAGCGACAAAGCGAACCCGGCCGCCCGGCCGCGCACCCCAGGCCGCGAAATACGCGCGCCAACCCCGCCAGCGGAGCATGTGGCTCGACGTGCGCTCGGTCTGAATCTGCGCGCCGTCGGGCAGCTGCAGCGTGAGGCTGTGCGCCTCATCCGCAGCCGCGCCCCGCGGCGGGAGGCTCACGTAGTTGTTGCGGATCGCCCCGGCGGTGAGCGTGACATCCCGAACCGGGTCGCACTCGTCCGCGACGACGTGCCAGGCACGCAGGCTCTTGGTGTAGGCCGGACCAACGTCGATCGGTTCGACGCCCGCGAGGGTGATGAAGCTGGCGAAGCGACTCTCGCGCTTGGCGTGCCAATAGTCATCGCCACCCCCGACCGACTTCTCGTAGCGCCTGCGCAACGCATCGACCCGGTCCGGGGTGAGGTCGCTTAGGTGGACGACTTCGAGCGCACGCGCGACGGCAACGAAAGGCCCCGCGGAGACCTTGATGTAGATGCGTTGCCCTGCCTCCACCACGCGGTAGGGGGGCATCGCCACGCGCGTCAGCCTGCTCTCGACGGTCTTGGTCCCGGCGAGGATAGCGCTGGCGTAAACGCGCTTCAGGATGGCGATATGGATGGCCAATGGGTGATCGCGGTGTAGATCATGTTCCCCGCCGCCGCCGCCGCGCCGAGGTACATGATGAGGGTGAACGGGCGCTGGGGGATCCGCTTGTGCATCCACAGCCCAAGCACGCTGCCGATCGGAACCAGCAGAAAACACACGGCTGAAAGCGTGAACGTCGGCCAGGTGATCCAGCCGAGCGCCAGATAACTGGGCACCTTCGCGGTGTTGACCACGATGAAGAATACCGCGAGCGTGCCCACGAGCAGGCGCTTCTCCATCCGGTTTTCGAGCAGGTACACCGACATGATCGGCCCCGCGCCGTGCGTGAGCATCGACACGAAGCCGGACAAGCCGCCCGCGACCACGCCGGCCGTGTTGTTGTCCGGCACGCGCGGCACCTTTAGCCCCGTCAGTCGGTAGCACTGCACCAGCACCAGCAGCAGGCACAGCACCCCGACGGATAGCCTTAGCGACATGGACAGCACCTGTTCCTGGTGCGCGAGGTCCGAGGTAGCGCGGGTCTTGAACCAGAACATGAGCGCGGTGCCCAGCGCGATGCCGACCGCCGCGCCCGCGAAGTTGAGCCGGAGGTGACGCCAGGACTGCTGCCCCCGGTGCTGCCACACCGCGAGCACGTCTGCCGCCATGAGGATCGGGAGCATGACCCCCAGCGCGACCTGGGTGGGCAGGACGTTGGCGGTCAGCGGCACGGCGAGGATCCCCACGCCGCCCCCGAACCCGCTCTTGGCGATGCCGATGATAATGATCGCCAACGCCATGGCGGTGTAAAACCACCACATCGGCACGGTGATCATCTCTTCAGGGATCGGCATGGCGGAAGCATAGCGGAAGACGCCGCGAAGCGCCACACCGTTGCGGGTTCACAGCGATACGGAGTCCGCCTGTGATCCCCCTTCTCCTACGCACATTCAGAAGCAGAGGGTACTTGGGCTCATGGTCGCTCGTGCCCACACTCCGGGCACGCTTGGGATTGCGTTCCGTAAAGGTTGTACCCGCAGCGCATACAGAAAACCCCTGAGCGCTTACGCAACATCCTTCTCAGGTACATACAACCAATCAATGCGATAAAAACGCCTAAAAGTAACGGTATGGATATGCTTACCACGGTGAGCCTGGCAGGAGGCAAACCCGCGAGCATCCTGTTGGTTGAGGTGAGTTCGACTTGCCCAATACCAAAGAGGCCAAGAGGTAAATGGCAGACCATGTATTCGCCGTCAGTACCCCACTTCTCAATCTCCCAGTTGCGTGAGCTTCCTGCCCGCCGCAAGTAGATTCGGCCCGTTTGGTAATCAGATATACGAGATTGATCGGGTGACTCGTACCAGATCATCCTGAATAATCCCCGTTCTGCGGCCGCAAGGGCAAGCGTCCGATCGCCATTCTTGTGTATCACAGCACCCAATTCGAGCGTAAACCAATAGCTCACCACCAACGTGACTGTGAGAACGACCAATGCCGCAAAACTAAGAATAGATTTCCAGATTGAAGGGCGCTTTCAGTTAGGGCGTGAAGATCGGACTGGGGTATCAAAACGGGCCTGACCCTGTCGCGATACCCGCGGCATCAGATTCGAATTGTCGCCGCAAATAAGCACATGTAGAAAATTACCAAAAGAATGTTCACAAGGCGGATTCAATTCCGAAGCGCAACACCGGGGTTCGAAGATGAGGCATCGCGGGTCGTGGGGTAGATTGAGGTTGTTCAACGACTTCAATCCCTTACGGAGCCCGCGATGCCTCGACACCAGCTTACCACGGACGACCGC
>JBGTLW010000064.1:0-1931 GCA_041743835.1 Phycisphaeraceae bacterium
CTCCCCCGAGCTGCGTGAGCGTGCGGTTCGGATGGTGCTTGAGCACCAAGGAGAGCACGCTTCGCAATGGGCGGCGATCGCATCGATCGCGGGCAAGGTTGGCTGTACGCCGGAGTCGTTGCGACGATGGCTGCGGCAGGCCGAGCGTGATCGGGGGCTTAGAGCCGGGCCGACCACGGACGAGCAGGCGCGGATCAAGGGGCTGGAGCGCGAGGTGCGCGAGTTGCGCCAGGCCAACGAGATCCTGCGCAAGGCCTCCGCGTATTTTGCCCAGGCGGAGCTCGACCGCCGGTGCAAGCCATGACGGCGTTCATCGACGAACACCGCCACCTCTACGGGGTCGAGCCGATCTGCAAGGTGCTGCCGATCGCCCCGTCGTCCTACCACGTCCACGCGGCCCGGCAAGCGGCGCCGGAGCGGCGACCAGTCCGGCAACGTCGCGACGCTGTGCTGGGTGGCGAGATCCGACGGGTCTGGGAAGAGAACTTCCGGGTCTATGGCGCGCGCAAGGTCTGGCGGCAACTGCTGCGCGAGGGCGTGCAGGTGGCCCGTTGCACGGTGGAGCGGTTGATGCGCCAGATGGGCCTGCGTGGCGTGGTCCGTGGCAAGCAGGTGCGCACCACGATCACCGACCCGGCACGACCCTGCCCGCTGGATCGCGTGAACCGCCAGTTCCGCGCCGACCATCCCGATGCGCTCTGGGTATCGGACTTCACCTACGTGTCCACCTGGCAGGGCTTTGCCTACGTCGCCTTCATCATCGACGTGTTCGCGCGGCGGATCGTCGGCTGGAAGGTATCGGGTACGGCACACACCGACTTCGTCCTGCATGCACTGGAGCAGGCGCTTCACGCCCGCCGCGGGCGTGCCGGCCGCTCCTTGATCCATCATTCCGACCGCGGCAGCCAGTACGTGTCGATCCGCTACACCGAGCGCTTGGCCGAGGCGGGCATCGAGCCCTCGGTGGGTAGCGTGGGCGACTCTTACGACAATGCGTTGGCCGAGACCATCAACGGGCTGTACAAGGCTGAGGTAATCCACCGTCGCAGCTGGAAGAGCCGGGAGGCCGTCGAGCTCGCCACCCTGGAGTGGGTGGACTGGTTCAACCACCGGCGCCTGCTGGAATCCATCGGCAACATTCCCCCGGCCGAGGCAGAGGCCGCGTACCATCGGCAAAACCCCGAGTACGCCGTGGCGGCGTGACTCACACCCACAAGCCTCCGGGATTCCCGGGGCGGTTCACCTGCAAATGCAAGCGCCGCTCCGTGCACATCACATACCGACTGAAGCGCGGGGATCCCGAGCGGGTCAGTGCCAAATCCATTGTTGGCTTGCGCCTCGAGGATGACTATCTCCCCATGGTCTGGGAGACTTTTCGGCACGCGACTCCCAGGACGAGGTGGATAGACTTCAAGTACCAAAGGGGTCGCAGCCCTTGGGGGCTGACCAAGCGACTTGTCCTGCAGCAACCGCACCTGTCACGCTTGCTGCGCAACTTCGAGAAGGCAACGGGTCGGCGCCTTTGAGCGCAAGCCTGATCATTCGGCAATGAAGGATGAATCCGTGAAGACAAAGTTCAACGACGTCATCAGACGAGACAGCGTGTTTGCCTGGATTGTCCTGGCGACAGGCCTACTACTGTCCCTCCCCCTGGTCGCCATGCAGTTCACGAATGAAGTGAACTGGGACGGGACGGATTTCATCGTCATGGGATTCCTTCTATTTGTCACCTCCAGCATGTTCGTCATGGCTTCAAGGAAGCTGCCGAGAAAATACTGGCCTGCCATCGGCGTCATCTCCGCGGCGGCGTTTTTCTACCTATGGGCGGAACTTGCGGTGGGTATCTTCACGAATCTGGGGGGCTGATCCCGGGCTCCGGGTCGCCCTATCGGAGGCGGTGCGACTTCGGCACTTCCGGATAAAGCGGCGGC
>JBGTLW010000065.1:0-7917 GCA_041743835.1 Phycisphaeraceae bacterium
AGCCATCGCGATGAGCGCGCCGGGCCTGCGCCGCCGCGCGGTGGGCAGCGGGGCGGTGTCGCCGGGGCTGGTGGTGGTGAGGCCCGCGGCTGCGCCATTTGGTTTGTCTTCACCGCTGACGTACTGCTTGATCCGCCGGGCCACTTCCATGGCAGAAGCGGGGCGTTGGCCCGGCTCCTTGGCCATCAAATCGTTGATGAGCGTCTCGATCGGCTCGGCCACATCCGGGTTCAGCGTGCGCAGGCCCGGGGCACGGGTCCGCGGGTTGGTGTGCCATTTCATCCACCGCATGTCGCGGTTGCGCTCATCTCGGACGATGGTCTTGAAGGCCTGGTCGAACTTCTCGCGGCCGGCGAGCATCTCATAGGCCAGCATCCCCAGCGCGTAGAGGTCGGCTTTGGGGTGGGTCGGTTCGCCACGCCAGAGCTCCGGGGCCAGGTACCGAGACGTGCCCTCGGTCATCGACGCTTCGTCCCCGACGATCGCCGCGAGCCCGAAGTCCGAGACCTTGATCGAGCCGTCGTCGCCCAGGAGGATGTTGCCGGGCTTGAGGTCGCGGTGGACGATCTTCTTGCTGTGGATCGCCATGAGCGCCTTGGTAGCCGCGGCGAGGATCGTCAGTACCCGGCGCTCGGACATCGGCTCGGGTTCGTCGGCAAGCTCCTGCTCCAGCGATCGGCCGGCCACAAACTCGGTCACCAGCATCAGCCCGCGGTGGTCGTCCACGATGTCGATGAGTTGGACCAGATGACGCGGCTGATCGTGGGCCGCCTGCTTGTGCAGCACCCCCTCCGTGCGCGCGCGCTGGATGACCGCGCCGGGTTGGGCGTGGTCATCGATCATCAGTTGCTTGATGGCCACATCGCGGTTGAGTAGCTCGTCCTTGGCCTTGTACACCGCGGAGGAACCGCCCGTGGCGATCCGCTGGCTGACGCGGTAGCTGCCGACGGTGTCGCCGGGGGCGAGGGTGATGGCGGTGGTCGATTTGGCGGGCTTGAACTCGCTGATGGCTGGTGTCCTTCCGGGCCGGGTGATTGTAAGCCAACGCTTTGGCAGGCCCCGGCATTGCCCTACATACCATATTGCCTCTCGTGGCCCGCGGGCTACGGTCCCAGCCATGCCCAGGGGGTCGCGAGGTTGAGCATCTGCTCCGCCCCGGCCAGCAGGCCGCCCACCGCCGCCGCGGTACCAAACGGCACCGTGGGGCTGGGGCTTTGTTCAATATCGGCCTTCACCCGCGCAGCCTTCATCAAAGCGGCCCCGAAGATCCGGCCAAGCGTCTGCTTCACCAAGCCCCGCCGGATCATGACACACACGCCCCAGACCGCCGCGATCACCAGCCCGTACACGGCTGTCGCCAGCACCACCTCCCACATGGCAGAAATCGCCCCGACCGCGGCCATCAGTTTCATGTCCCCCCCGCCGAGGCCGCCCAGCGTCAGAATCAACGCGAAACCCACCAGGCCGACGGCAAACCCGGTCAGCGCGTCCAGAACCCCCGTTTCCGAGCCAAACGCCCCGGCCAACGACCAATAGACCAAACCCGTCAATACAGCGGGGTACGTCAGCCAGTTGTAGATCTTCCCGGTATGCCAATCCGTCGCCGCCGCGATGCCCAGCACGGCCACCAGGAGGATGTAAGCGATCACCTGGGCCAGCATAGGCACTTCACGGACAGTGTGAGGATGTCACAATCGTAAGCCAACCCTGCACGCCCATGACCCCAGCCCGTGCCGCAGCACCGAGGGTGCTCAGCGAACAGGAGTTGCACCGGGGTCGGCAGCCGGCTCTGGCTCAGTTGAGCACGGTGGAACCGCCCGCGGTCTCGCCTGCGCCACGCACGTTCTCCCAGATGCCTTCCACCCAGTTCCAGAGCTCGTCACGGAAGAACAGCAGCAGCCCGAGCAGCGGCAGAGCGATCGCTGCCAGAATCAACAGCTTTTCGATGCCTTCTGCCCCTTGCTCGTTGCGGTGAACCGAAAGCAGGGCGGACTTGGTACGGCGGAGGAGGGTGGTCAGGGTGGTCATGGCGGGTTCCTTTCTCGAACCTGTATTGCCTGCAATGCCCCTGTAAGTTACGCGGGGCATGTAAAATCTCTCGGGATTCAGGGGAATGGCAGTGAATTGATCGTCGTCACCATCCGGTAATGACCGACCAGGGCCGCAAGGGCAAGCTGCATGATGAAGTACGAGGGCAGGGCGATGGCCGCGAGCAGCAGGACCCACTCCAGCATCGTGGCACCGCGGTTATCGCGGTGCAGACGCCCGATAACCACAGCCGCCCTGCGTCTGGCGCGTCGGATGGCGTGTTGGAGCGGGAGCGTGGTCATCGTGCCTGTTTCCTCTATCGGTATTCTAAGAGCGTGAACGCATGTAATCCACCTAAATCCCATGCAGCCGCAGCCCGGTTTACCTCAGCCTGGCCGTCGGGATGGCTGGTCGGTTTAGTCGCCAGCCTTCTCGAAGATACCAGCCGTCCGCTCGGTGACAAGGTCCCGGGCGTCGCCGCCAAGGTGCCTTGCCATGGTAGAACGCTCGCCACTCCAGACCAATTGCATCTTTCGTCCGGTTTCATCCGCGGGGTCTGGTTTAAGCTCGAAGATGGTTCTTAACTTGTAATGATCGGCCTCGCCAAGAGGTAACACCTCGCTGATCTGGGTCACGATACGGTGCCCGCCGATCTGCCGGCTCAGGTGGACGATCACGTCGATCGCCGACGCCACCTGGCTGCGGAGCGCTTGCAGGGGCAGTTCCACCTGGCTCATCATGGCCATGGTCTCGAGGCGGTTGAGCGCATCGAAGGCGTTGTTGGCGTGCAGCGTGCCCATCGACCCGCCGTGGCCGGAGGTCATGGCCTGGATCATGTCCAGCGCCTCACCGCCACGCACCTCGCCGATGATGATGCGGTCCGGGCGCAGACGTAGCGACGAGCGGAACAACTCGCGGATTGGGATCGCGCCTCGGCCGTAACGATCCGCGGGCTTGGCCTCCAGCGAGATCACGTGCTCCTGTTGCAGTTGCAGTTCCGCGGAGTCTTCGATCACCACGATCCGCTGGCCCTTGGGGATGAAGCTGGACAGCGCGTTGAGCAGCGACGTCTTGCCCGAGCTGGTGCCCCCAGCCACCAGCACGTTCTGCTCAGCGACCGCGCAGATTTGCAGGTATTCCTTGGCCGGGTAGGTCAGCGTGCCCAGCTCGATCAGCCAGTCGATGTCGAGCGTTGCCTTGGCGAACTTTCGGATGGTGACCACCATGCCGTTGCGTGCGCATGGGCGCTTGGCGACGTGGACGCGCGATCCGTTGGGCAGCCGGGTATCGACCAGGGGCGACTCATCCGCGAGCGACTTGCCGGTGTATTGCAGGATGTTGTTGATGGCCGCGTCGTAGGCCTCGTCGTCCGGGAACCGTGCATCGACCTTGCGCAGGGTCCCATCCTTCTCGATAAAGATGTCGTGCGGCCCGTTGATCATCACCTCGGCCACGGTCGTGTCGTCAAGGTATTGCTTGATCGGCGCGAGGTAGTGGGCGATCGTCTTCGCGAAAATCTCTTCTTGGACCATGCCACCAATCTACCACATGTGCAGCCCGCAAAGCGTGGTCATGCGTCTTCAGGCTGGTCCGCCCCGGCCCCGCTGGGCTTGCCGCCGCTGCGCTACAGACGCCGGACCGGGCGATCCAGACGCTCTGTTCTGAGGCCTGATCCACCCCGGATGTCCCGGATATCCGCGATATCCCGACCATTGCGGGCAAGATCGAGAATCTGCTGGGCCATCGCGGAGTCCGGCGTCAGCAGCAGCACATGGAGCACGCTGCGGAGCCAGTTGCGCCGAACCTCGGTGAGCTGGCTGCCGAACTTGACCGTGTCGTCCGCTTCGACCTTGATGATCGGCTTGGCCTGGTCGTTCTGCTTCCACGCTGTCTCACCGATATCGACGCGGGTGACCTTGCTGGGTGTGAACCGGCGGGTCCACCCCAGGAAACCCACACCCGTAAAGACACTGCCCCGCTCGCCGCTGATCCTGACATCCACCCTCCCCAGCAGACTCAAGAACACCATCGCGATCATGCCGGACCCGATGACCACGAAAGGCGTCAGGAAGACGCACAGAAAAAGCGTCATGCCCAGCGACATCGGATCGCCATCCATGTCCGGTGCGGGGAAATAATCCGGGATGGGCCCGACCAGGTTGGTCCACAGCCCCGCGATCGCCACAAGCACGAAGACAGACACGATTCCGTTCCAGAATAGCGCAATTGCAAGGCAGCCCAGCGCCCCGCCGATGGAGCGCGTCGATGCGCGGATGTGTATCTCATGCCCATCATCGCGGATGGTGCAGCCGCTGGGGACCTGATCCAACTGGACATCGATCTCCGCAAGATTCAGCAGATCGACCAGCCGCGACAGCGTGTTACAGTCGGCACACCACGCGACGCCCTGCGCCACGTTGATCTGCTCGCTTGTCAGCGGCCGCTTGCAGGTTGGACACAGCGGGTTGGTCATGGTGGCCATTTTACTTTCCGCCGCTGCGGTCGGCGCTTACTTTGTGTCGAACCACGTGGCCCCGATGCCCGACTCCACCGGCAGCGGGACGACCAGCTTCATCGCACTCTCCATCGTCTCGCACATGACCTTGGCCATCGGCTCCGCCATCGGGGCCGGGGCCTCGCAGACCAGCTCGTCGTGGATCTGCAGCAGCATCTTCATCGGCAGCTTCTCATCCTGAATCCGGCGGTGCAGGTTGACCATCGCGAGCTTGATGAGGTCCGCGGCACTGCCCTGCACCACCGAGTTGATCGCCAGCCGCTCGCCGAGCTGACGCTCCTGCCCGTTGCGTGAGCTGATCTCCTTGATATCGCGTCTGCGGCCGAGGATGGTCGTCACGTAGCCGAGGCGCTGGGCGGTGTCGATGCACTGCGCCAGGAAGCGGTCGATGCCGGGGAAGCGTTTCTTGTAGTCGCTGATGAGCGTGGCCGCCCCCTCGTTGTCGAGGCCCTCGATGCGTCTGGCAAGCCCGAAGGCGGTGACACCGTAGATGATGCCGAAGTTGATCGTCTTGGCCTGCCCGCGCTGCTCGCTGGTGACCTGATCGGGCGGCGTGGCGAAAACCTGGGAAGCGACGGCGGTGTGGATGTCCTGCCCCTCGTTGAACGCCTGTATCAACGCATCATCCCCGGACAGGTGCGCGAGCACACGCAACTCGATCTGCGAGTAGTCCGCCGCGATGAGCAGGTGGCCGGGCGCAGCGACAAACGCCTTGCGAATCTCCCGCCCAACCTCAGTGCGGATGGGGATGTTCTGGAGGTTGGGGTTGTTCGACGCCAGGCGCCCGGTGGCTGCGCCGGTCTGGAGAAAGCTTGTATGCACCCGGCCGTCCCCGCCCGTTGCCGGGTCATCGATCGCCTCCTTGAGGTTGCCCAGGTACGTGCCGACCAGCTTGGTGAGCACGCGGTACTCAAGAATCAGCCCGGGGATCTCCAGCGCGTGCCGCGGCACTTGTGACAACTCGCCTGCCTTGGCGCGCTCGGCCAGCTTCTCCATCACCTCCACATCCGTCGAGTAGCCGGTCTTGGTCTTCTTGATGGACGGGAAGCCCAGCGTGTTGAATAGCAGGTCGCCCAATTGCTTGGGTGAGTCGGGGTTGAAGTCCGCCTGAGCCGCGTTGAGGATGTTGAGTCGTAAGCGGTCGATGCGCGTTTGCAGCCCCTCGCGCTGGCGGTCTAACTCGTCGGGGTCGCAGGTGATGCCATGGGCTTCCATCTCGGTGAGCACTTCGATCAGCGGCATCTCCACCTCGGCCGCGAGGCCGGTCATGCCCATCGCTTCCAGTTTCCCCTGGAAATGCCGACAAAGCCGGAGGGTGATGTCCGCGTCTTCTGCGGCATAGTCCACCACGCGCGGCAGCTCGACCTGATCGATCGTCTTCTGCGGTGGGTCGGCCTTGCGCTCGGGACGAGGCCCGATCAGGCTGGTGATCGGGATGCAGCGGTGGTTCAGCTCCGCGAGCGCCAGGTCATCCATCCCCCGGCCGTATGCGTTGGCGAGGAACGCCGCAATCATCGAGTCGAACACCACGCCCCGCATGACGATGCCGCTGTGACGCAGCACGTGGAGGTCGTACTTGATGTTGTGCCCGCACTTGGCGATGGAGGCGTCTTCGAGCACGGGCCGCAGCGCATCGACGACAGCCTGTGTGTCCAGGTGCTGCTTAGGGTTGGGTGAGCGTGTGGGCACGTACACCGCTTGGCCCTCTGTCCATGCGAGGCAGATACCCGCCAGCGGTGCCTTGCGACCCAGGCCGATCGTTTCGGTGTCCACCGCGATAAGTGCCTGCTTCCGCAGGGTCTTGACCAGGTCATCCAGGCCGCTGCGATCTGTGACGGCGCGATAGTCGCCGGAGACTTCGGTGGGTGGCTGGTCTGCGGTCGGTTGCACATCTTCAGGTTCTTCTGTTGCGCCACCAAAGAGGCCACCGATCCCTGCTTCGGGCTTGGGCTTGCGTTTAGGTGCGCTGGCCTGGCGCTGCGGGGCGGGTGGCTCAGCCAGCCCGAGCAACTGCTTCAAGTCAGAGACGTGGCGGTGGAAGCCCAGGGTCTGGAACAGGTCCAGCAGCGCGGGGCCATCGATCTTCGCCAGTCCCTCGGTGCGTGTGTCCCGCAGGTCAAAATCGATAGGCGTCTGACTGTCCAGCGTAACGAGCCTGCGGGTGAGGCTGATCAGTCCCTCTTCATTGGCTCGCCGGAGGTTTTCCTGCTGCTTGCCTTTGATCTGCTCGATGTTGGCGAGGATGTTGTCCACCGAGCCGAACTGCTGGATGAGTGTGGATGCTGTCTTTGGCCCGATGCCCTTGACGCCTGGGATATTGTCGGTGCTGTCGCCGATGAGCGTCTGGTAGTCGATGACCTGCCCGGGTGTGATGCCGCGCTTCGCAGCGAGGCCAGCGATATCGAGCGTCTCGTCGGTTTGCACGTCGTACATCACCACGCGGTCGGAGAGCGCCTGCTCCAGGTCTTTATCCTTTGCGACGAGCTTGAGCTCAAGGCCCGGCTCCAAAGGGTCAAACTCCCCAGCCATTAAGCGTGCCGCGATGGTCGCGAGGATGTCGTCCGCCTCGTGCCCGGGTTTGGCGTAGATGGGCAGCCCGAACAGCCGGGCGAGCTCGAACATCCGCGGGATCTGCTTGATGAAGTCTTGGGGCGGGGCGTCGCGGTTGGCTTTGTACGTGGGGAAAAACTCGTCACGGAAGGTCTTGCCCTCGGAGTCCACCACCATCGCGGCATACGCGGGGCGGCAGTCCTTGAAGAGTTTGAGGAGCATGCCCGTGAACGCAAACAAAGCGTTGGTCGGCTCGCCGGTGACGGGGCTGTTCATCCCACCACGGATGGCAAAGAACGCGCGGAACATCTGCGCGTGGCCATCGATGAGGTAGAGCGTGGGCGGTTGGGTCTTGGTCTGGCTTGGCATGGGGTCGTTATCCCGCCCCGCGGGGTGTATCCGGGGTGTATCCGGGGTGTATCCGCGCGACATTGTCGGTGGTTGGGTCTCACCGCTTCGCCAGCGCCGCTACCAGTCCAGCGGACCAAGCCAGGCTTCGCGGAGCTTGTCGAGGCTTTCATCGAGCACCTGGCCTGCGTCCGGGGTGCGGACGGTGAGGCGGTCGTGCGTTGCAAAGGTGCCGACGTGGCCAAAGGGAAGCCCAGCCGCCTTGAGCTTTCGCACCACACGATCGAGGCAGGCGGGGGCGACCTCCAGCAGATAGCGTGACGGCGTCTCGGCAAAGCAGGCGGTCGCGGGGGCAAGCGGCTCGGTCACGGGCATCGCGGCCAGGTCGATGTCCAGGCCGACACGCCCCGCAAACGCCATCTCCGCCGCGGCGACCAGCAGGCCGCCATCGGAGCAGTCGTGGGCCGAGGCGATCA
>JBGTLW010000066.1:0-9591 GCA_041743835.1 Phycisphaeraceae bacterium
CATCCCCATGCCCGCGAGCACCAGCGCGCATCTCTGCACACGCACGCCGCGCCACACGGCGACAGCCATCGCCACGCCAGCCGCAGCCACCGCATAGACCTGCCACCACACAATGCCCGTCGGCCCAAACTCCGTCACCGCGATCCTGCCCGCGGTCGCAGCGCCCCACTGCCGCGGGTCCACCTGCATATGAACCTCGGGGTGAAACGACACCATGAACGGCAGCAACACCGGCGGCAGCATCAGCAGCATCGCCGCGATCGGCAGCCACTCACCACCGTAAGGCGTTTGCTGACCGCTGGCTTTTTCTGGGGATTGATGCACGTGATGAGTATACGAAGATCACCCCGCCGAGAATGGGGCGAGATGTGGGACATGCTGGCGCAGAAAATCCCCCGACGAGTGGTGGGAGTCTCGCCGGGGGAAGAGGGAGAAAGCAGTGGGCGGTGGCCGGCCTTGGCCCCCCTGCTCCCGCGCTGGACTCAGGCACCGGCCTGCTACCTTTCGCGGGGCTTGGGTGATCCGTCATCGGCCCGTGAGAAACTCGATCGGGGCCGGGGACGCTCGCCGCTTTCTGATCGTGGGTGGGGTTGGGTGTCCTATTTCATGAGCAGCCCATCGAGTTGCCGCAGTTCATGCACTTGTAGCACGTGCCATTGCGCACCGTGATCGTGCCGCAGACATCGCAGGCGGGAGCGTCGGCCTGCATCGCGCCCATCGCTTCATCCAGCGCCGACTGACGCTCCGCCACGGTCTGCGTCGCGGTCGCGGTGCCGCCCTCGTGACGCGGAGACTGACCGCCACCCTTCACGGGCTTGAGCTGGCCGGCGTCGGCGTTCACGATGGTGATCCGATCCGACGCGAGACGGCTACGCCCGTTGCCGTTGCCCTGTTCGTGGCTGTGCAGAGCCTCCACGCGGGGGCTGTCGCTGAGGACCACCGGCTCCCTGGCTGGCTCGGCTAGCTTCTTCGGCTCGCTGCGCTTCGGTGCGTTCGCCTCGCGGTAGCCGGACACGAACTCCATGCCCATCCAGCGGAAGATGTAATCGACCAGACTCTTGGCGAAGGGGATCTCGCGGTTGTGGGTCATGCCCGCGGGCTCAAAACGCTGGTGGGTGAACTTGGTCACCAGCGACTCGGTGGGCACGCCGTACTGAAGCGCGACGCTGATCGCCGTGCCCAGGCTGTCCATCAGCCCGCCGATGGTCGAACCTTCCTTGGCCATCGTGATGAAGAGCTCGCCGGGCGTGCCGTCTTCGTACAGGCCCACCGTGAGATAGCCCTCGTGGCCCGCGACGTTGAACTTGTGGGTCCGGCTCATCCGCGTGTCCGGCAGACGACGACGCAGCGGCCGCTCCACCACACGCTCGACGATCTTCTCGATCGTGCGCACACGCTCGCCGGGGAAATCGCCCGCATCATTCAACGCAGCGGCCGCAGCAACCTCGACCACCTCCGCCGAGACCTCCCCCAGCGCGGCCTCGATCGCCTCCTCATCTTCCACCCCGTCGTCAGTCGCGTCGTCGTTGGCGGACGTGTTGAGCGGCTGGCTGAGCTTGCACCCGTCGCGGTACAACGCGTTGGCCTTGAGGCCAAGCTCCCATGACAGGCGGTAGCTCTCCTGGATGTCGGCCACGGTGGCCTCGTTGGGCAGGTTGATCGTCTTGCTGATCGCGCCGCTGATGAACGGCTGGGCCGCAGCCATCATGCGGATGTGGCCGTGCTGGTGGATGAACCGCTTGCTGAACGGGCCGCACTTGTTCGCACAATCGAACACCGCCAGGTGCTCTTCCTTGAGGTGCGGCGCGCCCTCGACCGTCTGCGTGCCGCAGATGATCTTGCCCAGCGCCTTGATCTGGTTGTTGGACAGCCCCACCGCACGCAGCAGGTTGAAGCTCGGGTCCGATGCCTGGGCTTCGAGGCACATGGCCTTGAGCGTCTCTTCGCCCAGCGTCCACAAGCTGAACGCGTGCTGCAACTCGAACACGGTCGGCAGCGAATCCACAGCCTTGGCGATCGCGTTCTTGGGCATGCCCTTCGCGGAAAGCAGCTCGCGCAGCGTCTGCCCGGTCGAGGCCGCGGCCGCGGTGGTTTCATCCTCCGGCACCGCCACGTCCACGTGCAGCGTGCCCATGACATACGTCAGGATGTCCTTGACCTGCTCTTCGGTGTAACCCAGCGAGACCAGCGACGGCCGCAAGCTCTGGTTGGCGATCTTGAAGTAACCGCCGCCCGCCAGCTTCTTGAACTTCACCAGCGCGAAATCCGGCTCGACGCCGGTGGTGTCGCAGTCCATCAGCAGCCCGATGGTCCCGGTCGGCGCGATCACGGTGGTCTGCGCGTTGCGGTACCCGTGCGCCTCGCCGAGTTTGAGCGCATCATCCCAGCAGGCGCGGGCGCGGGTCAGCACCTCGCGGCTGTTGCCCAGCTTGCCAAACGGCTCGGCGTCGGAATCGATCGCCGCCGCGTCGATGGGCACGGGCTTGATCGTCAGGCCCTCGTAGTTGGTGAAGTCGAATGCCGACGCGGCCTTATCATCGCGCGGCACGCCGTAGGCAGCGCGGCGGTGGTTGCGGATCACCCGGAGCATGTCCTCGCGGTTCTTGAAATAACCCGCAAATGGCCCGAGCTCTTTGCTCATCTGGGCGCTGGTGGCGTAGCTGCGGCCGGTGAGGATCGAGGTGAGGCAGCCCGCGATGCTGCGGGCGCGCTCGCTGTCGTAGGGGATGCCCGCCTGCATGAGCATCGCCCCGAGGTTGGCGTAACCCAGGCCCAGCGTGCGGTACTCGTAGCTGAGCCGGGCGATCTCCTTGCTGGGGTACTGAGCCATCAGCACGCTGATCTCCAGCACCACCGTCCACAGCCGGATGCCGTGCTCATAACCCTCGGCGTCAAACACCTTGGTCTGGGAGTTGTAGAACTTGAGCAGGTTCAGTGATGCGAGGTTGCACGCGGTGTTGTCCAGGAACATGTACTCCGAGCAGGGGTTGGACGCGTTGATCCGCCCGCTGCCGGGGCAGGTGTGCCACTGGTTGATGGTCCCGTCGTATTGCACGCCGGGGTCGGCACAGCGCCACGCGGCATAGCCGATCTGCGCCCACAACTCGCGGGCGGCGACCGTGCGGCTGACCTTGCCATCAATCCGGTTGCGCAGGTCCCAATCGCTGTCATCATCGAGCGCGGTGAAGAACTCGTTGGGGATGCGGACCGAGTTGTTGCTGTTCTGCCCGGAGACGGTGTAGTACGCCTCGCCGTTGAAGTCGTAGTTAAGCTCGAGGCCAAGCCGCTTGGCGGTCTCGCCGATCGTCTCGGGGTCGGCGTCCGCGGCCCGCTGCTTGGCGATGACCCTGAACCCCTCCACCAGCGCCGCGACCTTGATCTCCTCGCGCACCTTCCAGTTGATGAACTTCTCGATGTCCGGGTGGTCCAGATCGAGGCAGACCATCTTCGCGGCCCGCCGGGTCGTGCCGCCTGACTTGATCGCGCCCGCCGCGCGGTCGCCGATCTTGAGCCAGCTCATCAGCCCCGAGCTCTTCCCGCCGCCGGACAGCGATTCATTCTCGCCACGGACATCGGAGAAGTTGGTGCCGGTGCCCGAGCCGTACTTGAACAGCCGCGCCTCGCGGACCCACAGGTCCATGATCCCGCCGGAGTTCACCAGGTCGTCCTTGACGCTCTGGATGAAACAGGCGTGGGGCTGGGGGTGGCTGTAGGAGTCTTCGCTGGGCTTGGTTTCGCCGGTGATTGGGTCGGTGTAGTAGTGCCCCTGCGACGGGCCGTTGATCCCGTAGGCGTAGTACAAGCCGGTGTTGAACCACTGCGGGCTGTTGGGCGCGCACATCTGGTTGAGCATCATGTACGCGAGCTCGTCGTAGAACGCCTGGGCGTCCTCAGCCGAATCGAAGTACCCGTGGTCCTCCCCCCACTGCCGCCAGCACCCCGCCAGGCGGTGGATCACCTGCCGCGCTGACTTCTCGGGGCCCATGACCACCTTGCCGTGCTCGTCGCGCTGGAGGTTGCCCTCTTGCTGAGCCTTAATCGGGTCCACACCTTCCGGGGGCTGGGGCACGCCGGCCTTGCGGAAGTACTTGCTCACCATGATGTCGGTCGCAAGCTGCGACCACGACGCGGGAACCTCCGCATCCTTCATCTCGAACACCACGGAGCCGTCAAGATTCGAAATCTTCGACGACCGCTTCGCCCACTCGATGGCGTCGTATACGTTCTGGCCCGACTTGGTAAATCGTCTGTCAATTTTCATGGTTGCCTCTGATCGTGAATGAATAAAAGCGGTATCTGTCAGTTCCTAATGCAACGGCATCCGTGCCGTTCGTTTCAATCTGTTCTTTATCGCGTGCGTGTTGATGCGCTTTTTATCGCGGAGGTCGCGGAGGCGCAGAGGTCGCGGAGTTAAGACCGGGCTTCTGCATGACTACTCTGTGTCTTTGCGCCTCTGTGATCCCTGCGCTTAAGTTCTCTCTGCGATCTGTATAAAACAGGGTCCGTCCCTGTTTCGTTATCCTTGTTTCGTTATCCCGCGTCTTTGGCCTTGGTGATGGTTTTTATTCGACCCGCACGACGCGCGGCCCATTTGGGCCGCCGCTAAACGGGGGACACTTAGTCCACCTTCGGCAGCACGAGCCCGGTCTGGTCCTGGTACTTGCCGTGCTTATCTGCATAACTCACGGCACAGACGCGGTCGGCCTTCAAGAACACCAACTGGGCGATGCCCTCGTTGGCGTAGATCTTGGCCGGCAGCGGGGTCGTGTTGCTGATCTCGATGGTGATCTTGCCCCGCCACTCCGGCTCCAACGGCGTCACGTTCACGATGATCCCGCAACGCGCATACGTGCTCTTGCCCACGCAGATCGCCAACACATCACGCGGGATCGAAAAAACTTCAACCGTCTCGCACAGCGCAAAACTGTTGGGCGGGATGATCACGTGGTCGGTCCCGATGTCGGCGGTATCGACGGTGATGAACGAGTTGTCGTCGAACTTCTTGGGGTCCACGACCGCCAGCCCGCCGTTGGGCGAGGTGGGGGTGAAGATCTTGAAGAGGGTACCCACGCGGACGTCGTAGCCATAGGACGACACGCCATACGACACCCGGCCGGGGCGCTTGACGTTTTCCTGGAACGGCTCGATGCCGATGAGTTCGCGGATTTGGGTATCACAGAGGACTGGCACGGGAGGCTCCTGCTTGAGATTACTCGTCTGACTGCGTTCGACTCAGGCCGTCCCCCGGAAGTTTCCCCACAGAAGTCGGGGGGAACTTCCGGGGGGGGCTTCCGGGGGCGAGGGATAGCACATCGCGGTTGCTATCGCGGTTGGGTGCCCGGAGGCGTCTGGTTGTCTGGCACATCCCACCGACAGGCCTAACATCGCAGCATTCATCTCGCCCGGCCCACCGCCAGCCGTTAACGCCATATGAGGCGGGGGCTAGCGTCCGGTGAGTGCTGCAACGGTTACTCTAACCACTATATCTGGTATCGGCAACCCATATCTTGATCAAAATCTGGTGTTTTTTCACCGACACCGCCTAACCGCCCGCAAAGACGGGGGTTAACGAAAAAGAGAAAAATTTAGCGTCCAACGGGCGTGCGCAGCCCGTCAGGAAAGCGACAGGTTATGCACGGCCCGGAAGCCCGCAATCACCCCACAGACGTTATCGGAATGTGGAGCGAAGCGCGGCCGGCTACCGTGCTCAGAAACAGGTCAGCCCCGCGACATCGCTGTGACCAGGGCCGCTTCGACCCGGCTTGCAACCTCATCAACCGGGGCGAGCACCTTGGCACCCGCGGCACGCGCGTGCCCCCCGCCGCCGAACAGCGCCGCCATCTCCGCGACATTCACCGCGCCCGGCCCGGGCTTGGAGCGGATGCTCAAGCGTGTATGACAGGGCGCGTTTCCGTTGCCCGTGGCATCGCAACGCTCCACGAGCAGGCAGATGACCTCGATCGAAGCGACCTGCTGCGGGATGTCGATCAGACGCTCGGTCTCTTCCTCCAGCGCACCGGTCTCGTCGAAGTCCACCTTGCGGAGGGTCATAGTCGCGGCCCGGCCGCCCGCCAGCAGTTTCATGGAGGTCACCGCGCGGATCAGCAGTTGCAGCTTCTCGACGCGTTCGGACTGCTCCAGCTTGGCGTAGAGGTCGGTGTGGTTGACGCCGCGCTCCAGCAGCCTTGCCGCGAGGCGGTGGGTGCGTGGCGTGACGTTGGAAAACTTGAACCAGCCGGTGTCCGAGGCGATGCCGACGAAAATCGACTGGTTGATGATGTCCAGCAGGCGGGGGTCCAGGTCCTCGTCGGCTTTTGATGAGCCCTTGCCCTGCCTCGCAAGCGGGTCGCCGGGCAGCAGGCAATCCAGCAGGTCCGCCACGACCTCCGCGGCCGCGGCTGCGGTGGAGTCGATGAATTTGTGGGCCGCAGCGATATCACCATTGAGGTGGTGATCGACTATCAGCGTGCGATCCAGGTGAGGCTCGACATACGGGCGGAGCGGGCCGACCTGCGACCACGCGCCGGTGTCCACCACGATGAAGAGCCCATCGGGGCCGGGCGACATGTAGCCCGGCAGGCCCTGTTGCTGATCGAACACGGTGTAGAGGTCACCGCCATCGAGCGACTGGAGCCCCAGCGCGATAGGGGGGACCAACACCGCGTGTGCCGTCTTGCCGAGCAACCGGATGGCTGCGGTGAGCGCCAGGACCGATCCCAGCGCATCGCCATCGGGTTTGGCGTGGGTGAGCACGACGACCGGCCCGCCCGCCTCGCGGATGATCCCCGCGGCTTGAGCCATCGAGAGGTTGGAAAGGTAATCGGTCAATGGGTCGGGGCGGCCAGGGCTTGGGAGGGTGTGGGCAGATTGTCGCCGGAGTTGGTGGCCTGCTGCCGGTGTCTGGTTCGGTCGATATCGCGCTTCAGTTGAGACTTCAACGCTTCAACATCTGGAAAAGCGTACTGATCTCGCAACCAATGGGCAAAACTAAGGCGAACACCCTGCCCATAGAGCGCATCGGGGTCCGGGGAATGATAGTCCAGCAGGTGCGCTTCGATGGTCAGCGAGCGTTTGCCGAAGGTGGGCTTGACACCGACGGAGATCGCGGCGGTGAACGGCACGGCGCCGGTCGCGGATGGAGCCCCTGCCGAGCTTTTGCCGCTCGCAGCCGCGCCTTGGACCCACGCGACACCCGCATACACCCCATCCGCAGGCAGGATGTGATCTGAGATGGCGGCGAGGTCCAGATTGATTGTCGGCACGCCGATCTGTCGGCCGCGCTGCTCGCCACGAACGACCGTGCTATCCAGCGCAAAACATTGACCCAGACACAACGCCGCATCCGCCACACGCCCGCGGCCCACAAGCCAACGGATCAGCGAGCTGCTCACCGGCGTGACAAGGCGATCACCCAACGTCACCTCGATGCCATCCACCAACTCGACCGCAAAACCATCCGCCCCGCCCCGCTGCTCGCCCAGCCGACGCAGCGTATCGATGTCACCAGCCCGCCCCTTGCCAAAGCGGAAGTCCTGACCCTCCACAAATACCAACGGCGAGAACTCCTCCACCAGACGATCGACGAACGCTTCAGGGGATAGACCAAGCACGTCCTGCGTCGGTCGCAGCAGATGGACCTGATCCGCCCCGGCCTCCATCAGGAGCTCGACCCGCCGGGTTGTGGTGGTCAACACGGGCGGCTGAGACCCTGGCCGCAGCACGGCCGCGGGATGCGGGTCGAACGTAAGCACGATGAGCCGGGCCGACTCAGCATCCGCAAGCCGACGCGCACGGCCAAGGATCGCGCGGTGGCCACGGTGGACACCATCGAAGTTGCCGATCGTGATGACCGAGCGTGTACGCATGGACTGGATTGTACGTTGCTTGAGCGGTGAAGACCGGGCTCTACCCGCTCTCCTTCTCGTCGCGCTTCCCCGTTTCCCGGAATGCCCCGCGCTTCGTGGCGTACTCCTGCGGGCTGACCGGCAGGTCCGGCTCCGCGACACCCGCCATCGCCTGCTCGTGCAGCCGCTTGATGTAAGGCACGCACCAGCCACACCCCGTCCCCGCCGACAGGCACTCGCTGATCAGGCTCGCCACCGCTGGCCGTTCACGCCTGCAATAGTTCACGATCTTCCGCTTGGAGACGTGAAAACAAAGGCAAACTTGAGCGTCGTCGTGCACAGCACTCGTATCATAGTTGATTGCAAGTCGGTAAGCCGAAAATGCTTGGCTACCACGTGCGCGTGGCTGCATTTCCGCACCATGACGCTCTACAGTTTTTGATTGTCAGGCGACCCGGCCATGCGGGGCAACAGGCGGCGGGGCTGAGGCGGATTACCGCCGTCCTATTCTTCAGCGGCCTCGGCGTCCTTCGCCTCGCCGATGATTTCCTCGGCCTCCTCACGGTCGCCGGCGTTCTCGGTGGGCACTTCCTGGGTGGCGGGGGCTGAGGGCTGGAGAGCGAAAGACACGAGCACGGCGTGGTGGTCCGAACCTAGGGGTGGAAGCACCTCCAGGCTGATGAGGCGGAAGTGGTTGGACGCAAAGATGTGGTCGAGCGGGAAGCGATGGATACGGCTTTCCGCGTTGTACGTGTTATACAGCCCGCGTCCCACACGCGGATCGAGCAGGCCACTGACGCGCTGGAACAGGCGTGTGGTGTGCGACCAGGCCACGTCGTTGAAGTCCCCCGCGACGATGACGGGATGGTCGCCTCCTTGCTTCGCGAGCTCGGCAACCTCCTTGGCGACGATGAGCAGTTCCGCGTCGCGCTGGTCGCTGTCTTCGCGTTCGTGATCGACCTCTCGCTTGAGGCCCGGCGGCTTGGGGTGCAGGCCATAGAGCGTCATGATCTCCCCGCCCGGCAAGCGGACATCGGTCTGGATGGAGGGGACCTCGTCATCCACAAGAAAGCGCACCCGCGCTTTGACCAGTTCGAGCCGGGAGTACAGGAGGATGCCGTAGTGATTGTCCTGCGGCTGGAGCACCGTGTGCGGATAGTCGGAGAGCCGCGGCGTGAGTTGTTCCTCCCACGACTGAGTCGGCTCCACGAGCAGGATCAAATCCGGATCGGTCTTGTCGATAGTCTCCAGCAATTCGTTGGCCTGACGGTTGTCGTAGCGGACGTTGTAGATCAGCAGGCGGACGGTGTTGGCCCGCTCGTCATCCTTCGCGCTTTCAACCTGATAGGTGGCAAGGGCGGTATAAGGGAAGATGCGATAGCACTGCCAGCACAGGGCAGCAAGGAGCAGGACCGGCACGATGACAGCCGTCCGAGTCCGTGCCTTGCCATGACCAGCGGCCCCCGCTTCAGCCTGCTTGCCGCCACGATCCAGAAAGTACACGACCCCCAACCCCAGCAGTACGACCACCATCGCCGCAACAATCTGCACACGAGGAAAATCAAAGACGCGCACCCACCACGCGCTGGTACGCACAGCCGGCATCAGAACGTGTACGAAAAGCCCTCATCTGGCCGATGGATAGGGCATGACACGGACGTCTTACCCATCGGACCTGACCGATGAGCAATGGCAGCTCATCGCCCCGTTGATCCCGCCCGCCCTGCCCGGCGGGCGGCCACGCATC
>JBGTLW010000067.1:0-5255 GCA_041743835.1 Phycisphaeraceae bacterium
ACTGCGCCAGTTCTTCGGCCGGCGTCAACGAGACGAGATAGCCGTTTACCTGCACCTGCTTCTCACTGACCCGCCTCGGCCAGGTGCGGTAATAATCATCACCAAAACTGCCGAAGCCTTCCCCAGCACCGTCGATGTTGAAGCGCTCACGCCACGCCGGATTGGAGTGGCTTTCACCATCCCAACGGACGAAGATATGGCTATCGGTCAAGACCAGTTTCAACGGGTAGCCCAGCCGACGCCCAACGGCTGTGTACAACACCGGCATCGATGCACACGTCCCCCCGGAAGTGCTTTCGATGGAACTTCCGGGGGCGGGGATCATGCCATGAATGAAAGCGACGCGTGAATCGGCGAAGGAGAAGTTGCCGATTGCCTGCGGGTCATACTTCACACCCAAGTCCTCTTGCAGCGTCTGCAACAGCATCTCGGCACGGAAGTAGGCTTCGCTGTGTCGGTAATGGGCTGCGTATCGCGGATCGGTCACACGGTAGAGGTGACGATCCGTCTCGGAAGCGACGCGCTGCGCCCAGCGGTCCAGCGTGGCAAGCGCGGCTTCGACATCCAGCATTTCCGCGTGCGGCAGACCCGTCGCACACAACAGGTTCATCCGGGCGATATCGACCTTGTCTAACTCATCCCGCGAAAGCTTCAGAAGTTCGTCCAGCGCTCGGGGCTTCAACTCATCGCCGCGGTGTACCAGCGTCGTGGCCGCTTGGGCACTCGTCGTCAGAATGGGGGCAGACGATTCGCTCGATGATCCACCGATCAGGTCTGGCCGCGCCGCCAGCAGCAACCCTATGCCCAGCACCAACGCCACGGCCGGAAAGAATACGCGGTGATAGCGCAGGCCCCGCCGGGATGGATCCGAGCCAACGCCATGCCGAGTTTTCTCGCGCTTCGTCTGTTGCTTGCTGATTTTTGATTGGCCGGAACGCCCCATGAATCAATCCCCAATCGTATGGTGTCTTGATTATCAGTCTTTTCATCACGGAGTCAAGACAAAAAAGCGTAACATTTGAGAAAATCAGAAAGGATACGGGTGTGCCTTCGCTCTCTAGGCTGTTGCTGTGGAGTTGCCAGGCGGCGCTGGGAGGATGGGCGGATGCCTGCGGCTGAGGTGAGGCACCCAGCTTGGTTTGGGCGGCTCGTACACCTATTTCCGGGGCGCGGGAGGATGATGGCACGGCTCCCTCACCTTATTCCGGGGGGCGGTGAGGTGTTTGCGCGGCTCTTAGACGTAGTTCCGGGTAAGAAATGTTTGTTTTAGTGGCGCCAACATCAATTTCAGGGGCGCTAAGGGATAGTTGCGCGGTTCCTACACCTATTTCCGGGGCGCAGCGCTTTGTTTTCGTGGCTCACACATGTCTTTCAGGGGCGGCAACGCATGCTTTAGACCCGCACACATGTATTTTCGGGGCTTGTCGGTTGATTGGCGTGGCTGACGCATCTATTTCCGGGGCTGAAACGTTTGTTTCTTCGAGTCAGACGCGCCCCCGGAACATTGGGCCTCGCGGCTGGGAGACTGAGCTGCGCGGCTGAGAGTCTGAGCCGCGCGCCCCGGAAGCCCCCGGAAGTTCGCCGGAAGTGCCGCATGGCTCGGAGGGCGGTTTTTGGGGTGTGAGCGGGGGTTGGGCGGGCCTGGCCGGGTGGCGGAGCGTCTCGGACACGCCCCCGGATGATTGAGCCGCGCAGCTCGCGCTTCCAGCCCCGCGGCTCAGACTTTCAGCCGCGCGGCTCAAAGCAACTATCGGACGGCAAGCGGCCTTGGGTGGGCGTCAGCGGGGGTGAGGGGCGATAAGTGGTTAGCCTTCGGGTTCGTCGCCTGTTGCGTCAGCACCTCGGGGCGGGGGCTCTTCATCGAGCTTTTCTACAGGGCGACTTTCACCACGATTTTTCGGATGGGGTCGTCGTGGCCGGGGAGGGCGAGGTTGGGGGCGTGGATGTCCTGGGGCAGGAAGATGGCAAACGTGCGGGGCATGAATGGCAGGAAGGCGGTGTGTGGCGCGGGGGCGTCGGGGCCGGGCAGGTGGTAGAAGGCGGCGTCGATCGCGGCGAAGTAGTCCTGCTTGATCGGCGGGTTGTGGTGCAGCGAGGCGATGCCCATCTGCTCGGCCCCGGCCACGATGACCTGGATGTCCGCGTAGATGCGGTGCGACTCCCAGACGATCTGGTCGTGGGCCGTCGGCGGATAGGTGGACAGCATGGCAAACACCTCTTCCTGACCCACGATCGACACCGCACGCTCGCGCACCTGCTTGGGCGGGTAGTACGTGAGGCTGGGCAGGTCGGTCACGGTCAGCCAGTCGATCGCGGCGGCAAAGCGTGCGCCAAGGCCGCGGTAGTTGTCCAGACGATCGAGGTGGTCGTAGATCATGCTGGGATTGTATCGGGCGGTTTGTCGGGGGCGTGCGCTTAGGCCACCTTTGCCTTGAGCCCAAGCCCGCCGCGGTGGACCTGCTGCGCGATGGAGAGGAAGGTGCGGATCATGGGTTCCTCCTGGCGCTGCGCCAGCACCACAAGGTTCACGGGCATGGCCACCTCGAACCCGCCCCACGCAAAGACCAGCCCCTGGTCGATCCACGGCTGCACCTCGTCCAGGTCTGCCACGGACAGCGCCAGCCCCTCGACGACCAGGTCCTTCACAGCCCCGAAGGCTTCGGTGCGGAACTCGGGCTTGAAGCGGACGTGGTGTTGTTCTCCCAGCGTGTGCAGCAGCTTGCAGTAGGAGCACCCCCGGCTCTGGAAGACCCAGGGGAACTCGCTTAGCCGGGGCCAGCCCCCGTCGGTCAGCCGGTCGCGCCAGATGGTGGGCGCGATGATCCCCAAGCGGGATGTGCCCACACGTATGATGCGCAGCCGGGGCTCCTCCCATTCGCCCTCGGCGAATGCGGCATCGAGTTGCTGATCCAGCACGCCGGTGATGTTCTGTGTGGAGTTGCTGGTCTGCACTTCGATGCGCAGGTCCGGGTGTCGCAGGCGTGTCTGGCCGAGGATACGCGCGAGGCGCAGGTCGTATCCGCAGTCCATCACGCCGACACGCATGGCCCCGACCACGCCGCCGGCGAGCTGCGCGGCCCGGCGTTGGAAGCCCTCCACTCGCGTCAGCAGGTCGCGGGCCTCGGGCATTAGTTGCTCGGCCGCGTCGGTTGGCTTCATGCCTCGGCCGGTGCGGTGGAACAGGATGATGCGCAGCTCATCCTCAAGCGCCTTGATGTGCGCGCTGACGGCGGGCTGGCTCAGGTGAACCTGCTGGGCGGCTCGGGTGAGACTGCGGGCCTGGGCAACTGCAAGGAACGTGCGCAGGTGTTGCAATTCCATCGTGGACCTCGTGTGTTTGCAGGATGATCACCTTGCCATGGAACACCAGACGCCGCTCGCCCGGCCCGGACACCAGCGACTGAGGCCCGGCATAGGGCGTCACGGCTGGGAGCCAACGCCAGAGCCGTCTGGCGGCTGTGAGTAGTGATCGTATCACGGATACCGATAAGTGGGGCGTGGCCTTCATGCTCCGAATCATCGGTGTCGCACGGCCTATCTGGTAGGGTTTGGGGCTGATAGCGTGTTTTGATTTGCTGATAGCTGGGAAGACGGGGCGTGGATGACGCGAGGGGGCGACGCGGCGGCGCGAGGTTTGCGGGCAAGTGGGCCCCGCCATTCGCCTGGCTCACGGCGGGCGTGGGGTGTGCGCGGGGGGAAGTTTGGCAGCACGGGGCGTCAGGGGGTGAGCGGGTGGTATGATCCGGGCATGGCAGGTGCGGCAGCGGTATCCATTGTGTTCTTACTCGTCGTCGTGTTGCTTGGCATCGCGGGGGTGGTGCTGATTGTGCTGGGGCTGACGGGCAGGCGCAAGGACCAGGCCAATGGCGGGGCGTGTGGCGCGTGCGGGTACAGCGTGCGTGGGCTCGAGGCGCTGCGCTGCCCGGAGTGCGGTGCGGACCTGCGCGAGGCGGGCATCGTCCGCGGCGGGGGGAACGGGGGGCGCAACGCGATGCTGGTCAGCGGGTGTGCGCTGGTGGTGGTGGTGGTGATGTGCCTGGGTGGGACCTTCTTCATGGCGGTCGGGGTGCATGTGTCCTCGCCGACGCCGACGCAGGTACACCTGATGCCGACGCAGCCAATACCGCCGCATCCACCTCAACCGGTCCCGCCTCCCCAGCCCAACCCGTGACCTTCCGGCCGTCGTCGGATGCCGTGCAACGCCGCGTGGTGGGATTGATGGCTGAGCTTTGCCATGCACCGGGCCGGCATCCGGCATAAACTGCGGGGCTTGGCGGTTTGGCCACGCTACGGGAAACAGACATGGACCGACGGATCATCATCAGCGGGTTGGGGCCGATCTCCGCCCTGGGCAGGGGGCCGGCCGCGCACTGGGAAGCGCTGCGTGACGGCGTGTCGGGCCTGGCGCGGGTGACCGCCTTCGACCCGTCCGGCTTCGAGTGCCAGATCGCGGGCGAAGTGAGGGGCTTCGAGGTGCGGGACTTCGTGCCCAAGGCCTACCGCAAGGCCACGAAAGTCATGGCCCGGGACATCGAGCTTGCGGTGGCGGCGGCTGACCTCGCGGCCCGCGATGCGGGGCTGCTGACCAAGGGCACCGCCCCGGACGACGCGCCCAGCTACGACCCCCGGCGGGTCGGTGCGCACATCGGCGCGGGGCTGATCGCGGTCGATCTGGATGAGCTGACCGCGGCGCTGGTGCGGTCCACCGACGAGGCGGGCAGGTTCGACATCCACAAGTGGGGCAGCGAGGGCATGAACCACCTCACCCCGCTGTGGCTGCTTAAGTATTTGCCCAACATGCTGGCCTGCCACGTGACGATCATCCACAACACGCAGGGCCCCAGCAACACCATCACCTGTGCTGAGGCCAGCAGCGGGCTGAGCATCGGCGAGTCGCTGCGCGTCATCGAACGCGGGCAGGCGGACCTGTGCTTCTGCGGCGGCGCGGAGAGCAAGCTCAACCCCATGGCCTACCTCCGCCAACAGTTCACCGGCCGGCTCACGAGCAAAGGCAACGACACCCCCGCCACGGCCGTGCGCCCGTTCGACCTTGAGGCGTCGGGCAGTGTCATCGGCGAGGGCGGTGGTATCGTGATCCTCGAAGCGCTCGACACGTTCGCGGCACGCCAGGGCGAGAAGCGTGCTTACGCGGAGGTGCTGGGGTTTGCCGCGAGCCAGTCCGTGCATCGAGAGGCCCGCAACCGCCTGCCCGAGCCTGATGGCCGGGGCATCGCAGCGAGCATCACCAACGCCCT
>JBGTLW010000068.1:0-27890 GCA_041743835.1 Phycisphaeraceae bacterium
CACCAGACCCTTGGCCTTGTGCCAGCCCGCGCCGTCGAGTACCAGCACCACGTGCGTATCCGCGCCAGCCTCCTCGCAGATCATCTTCAGGTGATCGCTCATCAGCTCCGTATTGACCGTCGGCGAGATCAAGGCAGAAGACTTGCCCGACATTGGGTCCACCGCGCCGAACACGTACGCCCACTGGTACTCGGTCTGACGCACCGCGCGTGGCCTGCCGCCACGCTCGCCCCACACCCGCGTCAGCGTGCCCTGCTGACCGATGCGGGCCTCGTCCTGGAACCACACCGCGACGCGCTGGTCGGGGTGCTTTGCCTTCACTTCCTGGACAAAAAAGGGGCGCGTTCGACCCACTGGGCCATCGCTTCGGGATCGGACTTGCGGTGCTGGGGCCGCGGCGAAAGAAACGACAGGCCCAGCCGATTCAGCAGCTCGTACACGCCGTTGAGCGTGTAGCTCACGCCGAACTCCTCTTCGAGGATGCGCACGAAGTCGGCGCCTTTTAATGCGGCCACGCCGTCGTCTTGGGTCGGCCCGTTGAGCACGCGCTGCCGGAAGGCGTCGTGCTGCTGGGCCGGCAACGTAGGCGGCCGGCCGGGCTGGGGCTTGACGGCGACCGCGTCCAGCCCGCCGTCGCGGTAGGCGTAGGCCCATCGCTGCACGAAGCCGCGTGACCGACCGAGCATATGCATGATCGTTTGGGTCTGCTCGCCCGCGGTCGCGAGTTGCACGACGCGGTAGCGGTCACGCTGCTTGGCGTCCGTCTCCCGCCGGATCAGCCCATCGAGTGTCTGCGCGTCGTCGGGGCGATGAAGGGTGACATCCATGTCGGGTCTCCTGAGGGTGGAGCCGACATCATGCCTCACAACCGCCCAGGGCGCAACCTAACAAGCGACGAACGCGCACGAGAATTTTTTGGGATGCGTATCAGTCTGAAATTATGTATGCTAAAGCCATGAGAACTATCCTGCGCATGAGCTTCGACGGTGATACTGGCAGCGTATTACGGAATAAGCTGGCGCCAATACTTACAGGTGCCGGGTTTACACAAAATGGTAATACAGGCACATGGGAGAATGGCGACATCACTGAAGGGGCATTGGCCGTCATGATGTTAGCTTTTTGGGATCAAGTGCATAATCCGCCAAATCATGCAAAGCTAGATCATTTTTGGATGTATTCTGACCATCCGCCTGCCTAATTCTAATTGTAAGGCCCGCGCTTGTTTTCTTCGGTCCCGATGACCGCCGCCTCTTTCGCTTCGAGGATGCCGACCAGTTCATCCGCCGTCCAGTCGTGCTTGGTGATCCCCGCATGCATCGCGGGGGTGACTCGTAGCGTCTGGTGGACCCGGCAAAGGTTGTAGTAGGTGAAGTGCAGGCTGGTCATGGCCTCGTGGTTCGTGACCTTCTTGCTGAATGCGTTGGTCAGCCGGGTATAGCGCCGCATCCCCATCCGCATCGTGAGGTTGGACCGCTCGACGTAGGACGTGTTGATGTGCTTGGGATCGGGGCAGCCGATCCGGGCGTAGGTCTTGGTTCCCGTGCAGCGGCTGGGGCTGTAGCGGGCGCTGGGGGACTTGTCTTTGAGCCGGGGGTCGTCGCCGTACAGCTTCACCTGTTGGGCATAATCGACGTAGGGGCCGAAGTTGTCGATGATCGCGTCCAGATAGGCGCTTAGGCCGTCTGTGGTCAGTTGCACCCGATCCAGCAGCCGGCCCGCCAGGTCGTGCGTGAACTCCCACGCGGCCCCGCCGTCCCGCTCGCCGACCAGCCAGGTGATGGCTAGCTTGGAATCGGCATCGAGGGCAACCCACGTCCACACGTCGCCGACCCCAGCGGCCCCCTTGTCCACCTGCCTCTGCTTGGCCCCGACGAACGACCAGATTTCATCCGCTTGCACCCGCTGGCTCTTGAGGCCCCGAATGTTCTCATCGCGCCACTCCCGGCAGGCATCGCCCAGGTCCACCAGCAGTTTGGCCACCGTGTTCTTGCTCACGCCGGTCATGCGTACGGTGGAGGCGATAGAGCAGCCTTCCACAAGGCATCGGACGATAGTTGCACGCTTTTCCGTGTCCACCTTTTTTATGCTGACTAATACCTAATATGCAAGCATTGTCAAGTAAAAAACCAAGTACCCATTGGATTGATGGTTGACATACTATCGGAGGGCTGCTAGCCTGTCCATAATGCGTGACGAATCCGACAGACTGTTTGACACCGCGCCGCGCCCTCCGGGCGAGCATCTTCGGTTACTGCTTGAAGAGCGAGGCTGGACCCAGGCCGAACTAGCGGCGATTACAGGACGGTCCACAAACCAGATCAATGATATTGTTGTGGGCAAGAGGGGTATCACTGCGGAAATGGCAATTGCGCTGGGGGCGGCGTTTCGAGTTGAGCCGAATTATTGGCTGAATCTGGATAGTGCCTACAGACTCTCGCAAGCAAAGAAGGGCGATGCTTCTCTCGTAAGCGCGCGAGCTCACTTGTACGACATCGCGCCGGTCAAAGACATGCAGAAGCGAGGCTGGATTAAAACCACAAAAGATCTGCACGAGTTAGGCGGCGAGCTACGACAGTTCTTCGGTGTTGAATCGCTTGAGTCATCACCCGCCTTCCCCGTCTCCGCTCGCAAGTCACATCCGCTTGATGAACTGACGCTAGCGCAAAAGGCTTGGTGTTTTCGCGCTAGAGAACTTGCGTCAGTGATAACACTTCCACGTAAAGCCAAATCACCAACATCGACCAGCTTCAAGTCAGCACTTCGCCGCCTTGCTGCTTACCCCAAGGAAGTCCAACGTCTACCTGAATTGCTAGCAGATTACGGCATCAGGTTTGTGGTTGTTGAGCCGCTGCCCAGCACAAAGATCGATGGTGCTGCATTCTGGCTAGACGACGGCACGCCCGCTGTAGCGGTTTCTGCAAGGTATGACCGAATCGATGCGTTCTGGTTTACAGTGATGCACGAAGTCGTGCATGTGCTTAATGAGGACCCCCTCTCTGTTGATACTGACCTTGCGGGCGAGGACACTGCCCCTTCGTTGGTTAAGGATGAAGTAGAACAGCGCGCCGATCGGGAAGCTGCTGATCTGCTTGTTCCTCAGACCAAGTTGGATTCGTTCATCCACCGCGTCGGGCCGCTTTATTCTAAGGAGAGGATCATTCAATTTGCACACACAATCAAGATGCACCCAGGCATCATAGTTGGCCAACTTCAGTACAGAGGTGAACTTGGCTACTCGTCTCATCGTGATTTTCTGGTCAAGGTACGCAAGCTCGTAGTGCAGGTCGCTCTCACGGATGGATGGGGCCGAACGGTTGGCCCGGGTGTTCTTTAGGAGACTACGGATGCCACGGCGGTACGCACAAACGAAGACACGGCTTCTCCAAGAGATTTGCCGCGACTACATGAAGGTACATGGGGTCGATTCGGTTGATCCGGATGAAGTCGCAATGTGGGCCATTTCAACCGGGCGGTGGGAGGAACGCCCCTACAGCGCCGTCAAACGGTGCAGGCGTGAGCTTGTTGATGCAATGCGTCTTGAGCACTTCGAGGACCCGCAAGGCCGCGATGTTCGGCGCATGCACCCGGTGAGAGTGTTGCGGGGCGAGAACTACACTTTCGATTGGTGCGACATCTACAAAATGTCAGCGAAGAAGTGGAAGGCTTCCCAAAATTTGCGTCGCGATGGTGTTCTGGGAGTACTCAAGCAGATGAAGACTGACTGCGAGTCGTGGAACGAGAACAACGTCCACGGAGCCCAGCTATCGCTGTTCAATCCGGACTTCACGGAGGACTTGGCCGAAATGGATCAGCCCGACGACTTCTGGCCTGATGAGGACCCCGAAAGTGGGGGTGAAGATGACGGTGGCGAAGACCCGGACGCGCCTCCTAGCTATCCGTTCCCCAGCGCGTAGCAGCAGCCTTCTTGGCGGTCTTGGACCGCTGCTCTGCGGTCAATCGGTTAGCCCGAGCCTTGCCGCCCGATGATCCTCGTGGCTCTGTCGCCGGTTCCTCGGCCTGCTCCGCCTGCCCCGTCGCCAGGTCCACAATGCTCTTGGCAAGCTGGTTCGCGTCTCTAGGTCGCTTGGGCTTCCGGCCTGGGTCGGGCTTGAACGGGTTCTCGCTCATGCCATAATTCTACCCGCCCTGTCAGCGGGGCCGGATTTCAGACTGACCCACCAAATTGCGGGTCCGGGGTACTCACCAGACACGAGCAGGACGTGGGTGTGGGCAAGGTACCCGGCAACAGTTGCGATAAGCGGAGGCCTTCGCCCTACTGTTTGTGCAAGAGCGTACAGGCCAAATCCCAATCAGAAACTGGTTGAGTCATTTAAGCTTGACAATCACTAGTTCGACTGGCACACTGTACACAGACGGCTCGGGGGCGGTCTCCGGGTAAGTGGAAGCTCAACCATACGCAAGTGCTAGACTAAGGTGGTGAACGGGGGCGTAATGCGATATGGGGGGCACGCTAGCTTCACAGTTACCCCCTCTCTCCGTAGATCGGCCTTTTGTAGTCAGCCCGCGTGCGATCAGCTTCTATGCACACTTGCAGCCACACGCAAGTAATGTAGGTTATGCAACTCACCTTGGATGTCTGGGGTTCACAATGAGACATATGCTGGCGTTCACGTCGCAACACTCAGGATTTGTCCTTCTTGTAAGTTTAACGATGTTGCTGTCTTGCCTTGGCGGGTGCACTAGCGCATCAATGACACGACACTTCGCCGCAGTTGATTTTGATGAGGAAAAGCCGATGCTTCGGTTCTTCCGCGTCACTGTTCACGGCACCTCCGGCATGAACCGGACGAATCTGCAAACTGGCTTCTACGATGCAGGCGCCTTGCAGAGCCTCTTTGGCGAGGTCTCGGCAAAATCGCAGCAAGGTGCAACCTCCAAGGCCAAGTCGGCGGTTTCGGTCGTGTTGGAAATCGATCCCCTAACTGGTGATATGCGCAGGCTTGAAGAAAATCAACGGTTCACGATACTCTTCGGAGCCAACGGTGATGCGTTGGCACAGCAAATCTCTGCCTTCGCCACAAGCGAGGCGCAAGGCGAAGTACTTGCACGGCTGATTGCGTCCGCAGCAGGACGCGACACATACGTGGAATTACTTACCGTACAGGCTGCCGTCGAAAACGCGACCAACCGTAACGCCGCAGTTAAGAAGGCGCTGGAAGCCGCAACCATCAGTGGTGAGGGTGAGGCCGAACAGGCAGCACTATCCAGGCGGCGACAACTACTTCTAGCGGTCGCCAAGGCGATTAACGAGGCTGGTGTGATTGTTGCGATGCCTACTCCCATCGATACGGAATCGCAATTAGATCAGGCGCAAGCCGTTCTTCAAGCAACGCTTGCCGGCATGCAAACAGGAGGTGCCAGATGAACCACTACATACGCCAACCAAGTTGCTGCGTGTCTGCCTTGGTCCTCGCGGCATCGGGCACTCTGATCCTTACTTGCCTCCAAGCATGCAGTACCACAGCCGGCACGGTCGCACTTACAACTGCCGGTGTCGCCGGGGGTGCAGTTGTCGGCGCACAGGTCGCCAACTACTCCAAAGTCGAGGCAACGGTGGATGTGTTCGTGCCTAGCAAGGAGGATTCACACCGGTTCCAACTTTCACGAGAGACCGCACTAAAGCGCTATGTGGCGACTGCAGTCCTATCTAAAGGGGGTTACTCCAGCATAGCGGCGCAGCTGGCTGGGCCTATGAACTCGCTGCAAGACCGAATGCACGCAATCGTCGTTCTGAACGACCAGTTAAAGACATTATACGGTGTAACACCAAACTCGGATTTGAATGAAACTATCCAGGGGCTTGATGTGATGATCTCCAGGATGCGAACCTCTTTGCAACTTTGGAGCGACTTTAAGACGGAGGTTACAGCTGGTCAAGATTCTCTATCCATGGAGACAAAACTCAAAGCACTGCGTGAGGCACTAAGCGATCCATTGATAATGCCAGACATTTACTTGAACGTTGTCGGCGCCGCAGTGCAGCGGGGTATTTTTGAAGCAATCGATGCGGCTGATGCGGAGCCTGAAACACCGCTCGCGAAAGCATGGAATGAGGGGCGTAAAGCTGTGGAGTCGAAGATTCAGCAAGCCATCAAATCGCAGCAGCCTGGCAACACCGCATCGAATCGCATTGCATCCGTGTTAAGCGCGGCTCTTGAGGGGCTACACGAGATGAGCGGACCTCAGCCAAGCACTGATGCGTTTCAACTAGCTAAAGGCAGGCTGAGTACTGATGTGGAAGTGTGGACAAATGCGCCCGTATATCTGCATAAAGACGCCGGCGTGATTGTTACGGCACGAGTCATGTTTGAGGCCTACAAGGAAACGGATCAGACATTGCGTGCTGCTTTCATAGAACGGCAAACCGGCGATCTTAGTGCGGTGGCTAACGCGGAGCCAACCCGCAAGGCAGCATTGCGTGTGACGTATTCGGCGGTCCTTTCCGATGCGAATCTTGGTCCCATTGTGAACGAAGTCGCACAGTCGGTGCTGACACCGGAGGCATTAAGTCTTGTGACAATGGCAGGGAACGATCTGAATTGGCAACGTTTTTCAGAAGCAAAGTCGGTCGGCCGAACAGGCAATCATGACGTGGTCATCTACTTTGAAAACTTGGCCACTCCGATTCTGAAAAGCTCGACGTTCGACCCCACCAAGTTCGTGGTTGCTAACGGCCAGATGTTCCAAAGGGCGTTTAGCGTAATGGCGGACATTTATGGCCTGCCTACTGGCGCATATTCCGGTACGAGCGCGGACGTCAACCTGATACATCTCAAAACTAAAAGCGATGAGCTACGAAGCGAGAGAGACGCCTTGCACGAGACACTCATTGCTTCATTACACCAATTGCTCGCGGTCAATGATTTCGACTCGGACGAAAAGGTGCAGGACGCTATTAGCGAAGCGGCCGCCAAGCTCTCCACTGAATCTAACCCCGCTACAGAAGACGCAGAAGACGCAGAAGCCTCAAATTAACCGTGAATAGTAAATCGATTGAGCACATTAGGAGATATACGGTGACATATCATACGCTAGAAGGTGCCCAACTCCACAACCCCAACGATCCCGGTATCGCATCGATCGAGGTACCGTCAAAAGTGAAATTGACGACGATACACACACCGCCAATGATTGAGGTGACGCTTGAAGACGGCACCATAGGACTGATGGCCGTGGATCACGTTTCTTTTGCTGATATCCACGACTATCCTTGCATGGCAAATGACGGCGCTTATATCATTCCGGATGGCTCAAGCCAACCAGTCAAGGTACCCGGAGGCACGCGCCTTCTCGTGATCGCTTCTCAGGGGACGGGCTACTCCTATGTTGAACTCGCAACCAAGCTTAGAGGCAAGATCTCCACGTCCCACTATACATGTCCCTGAACCCACTAACCTTAGGATTGGATGACCGCCAATACTAGAGCGCTGGCCGATCCTACAAAATGTACCGAACCACCCACGCGACGTTGCACATTGATCTATCAATGTAAACCAACTTCAACCTAGGTAAAACCCTTCTTGATAGGAGACCAATAATGTCCTCACTTGCCTTTACGGTCGTAGCGAGTGCAACTGAGCAGGCGGCGTCAATCGATTATTCTTCCCTGCCCGAGGTTGGGGGGCTTGGGAGCTTAGGTGCACTCGTTGCAGTGCTGCTCCGCTGGTTCGAACTTCGAGGCAAACTCGACTCTACTGAGTATTTGGCTATGCGGAGGGCACCTATCGTGTGGGCTGTGTTCATTCTTGGAATTCTCGCGTCCGGCATTCTAACATGGGTAATCCATCATGAGGCTGGCGTGGCCGCTGGGGTTGCCCAAATCTTTATTACTGGCGCAGCGGCACCCCCTTTGATGACACAACTAATCGCCGCTCGGACAAACAATGCGCCTATGGTTTTTGGTGATACACCCCTAAAAAGTCTATTTAAGTAGGGTCCGTGATGTTGAACCCAAAGTACATAGGATTTGCACTCACCGTCATCTTGTGCCTAGGTGGAATCATTGTGTTGAGGGGTGGATGCAAACCGTTCAGCAAGGTCATTGCTAAGGAAGTGCTCGGAGCCGTTGATGAGCTGGTTACGAACGGACTCACAAAGTCGAAGACCAAGTCACTTACTGATCTACTTAAGCTATCTTCTGATCCATCCGGCACAATCACTCTAACCCAATCATCTAAGGTAGCTGCACTAATGGCGGACGAGTCCGCTACAGTAATCGAGGCGCTCATTAAGAAGCTGCCTCACCGTGAGCGCGCCACTTTTCGATTGCACGTAATGCAGGTCGATCCGGAAGTTAGCTACGCAGTCGAACTGCTCGCCAACCGCATCTACCCACAGTATCCTGCTACGTTCGACCCTAGCATCACGCGTGTAGTGGACGACGTGACATACAAAGGGCTGACCGACATTGCCCGTCGCGCAAATGTTAATCCTAAGGTTTTAGCGATGGACTTGGCAATCGTGCCCGATAGCGAGACGATCGCTCGCAACGTTGTTTCCGAAGTGCAAGATAGATTCCCATCGGATATTGTCAAAAGCACACGTCATGCAACCTGGAACTGGACTTCGCGGTGGCACTCGCTCTATGATCGGCCCGTCTCGCGTCAGAAGGTTATAGCACTACTTCCAGCGGATGGAAATGGAGACGCCTTCAGAATGGTGTTCGGGCACACTCCCTCGGCTGCTGAGCAAGAACAGATGGCAGAACTGCAAACCGGACTCAGAGGGTATGGAGCAGTGTTTGTGGCTTCAGAGGATCAGCTCAAACAGGAAGTTTCGAAGACCTCGGGTAACACAGTGATTGTTGTCATCGGCCATTCCCTTGCTGTCGACGGACGGCGATCGAGGAATCTGTTGCTACCGGATGCTGCACAAAAAAGTGAGGGCGACATTGTCTTGTGGGGAGCACTTCGAGGCCGGCCGTCAATTGTGTTGACGTGCTATGGCGAACAACTGGGCTTGGGTAGCAATCTTCGCTTCAACGACGCGCTCGCAATGATTGCTACGTCGCAAGCGACCCTCGATACCGGTAGGGCAACGGCAAGCCAACTCCAAACGGCGATGCTGTCAACACGAAGTTCGCTGCAGAAGCAGAGAGTAGTGGAAATAGGGATGACGACCGTATTTGTCGGATCAGCGGGTGCTGCGGTCGTGACTATCGCACCAAAACTACGACCGCAACCGTGCGAAGGTACTGTGGAACGCTATCGAGGACAATCTACGACGCCCTTGCAAGGATCGAGCGATTAGTCACAGATGACAAAGTAGGGGCGGAGAAGTGTCCAAGACATTTCTCTGCGGCTCCGCTAACAATACCGCTGAGTTGTTAGTTGCGTCTTGATGTGAAGCTTGGGCTGCTTAGACAACGCTCTGACCTTGGTCTGGCGGCGAGGGGCCCACTGCAATGAACCCGAAGAGGCGGAGCGTCGGGAGGGACGGCGCTAGGGCTACCACTATTTTGCCTAACTTTACTAAATCAATGATCCCACCCATGCGGCGGCTGCAGGTTGTACCCGGTTTCGGTGTAGCCGCCGGAATCACAGTGAGCTACCCGATGCCCAGGAGCCGCCCCGTGGTAATGCCACGCCCGGCAGGACTCGCACCAGACTCGCCACAATTCACGACCACCCACAACAATGCTCTCGGTGCCAAGCGTGGGGGCATTGGTATCGATATAGCGGTATCGGTCGATCTGAATATGCATCAGGGAAACCGCCTACTAAGTCCGGCCACGCAGGCTCAGCGCTCACACCAATCACAATTCGCCCCTTCACTTCCGGGGGAAGGCGTTCAAGCTGCCTATGCCTAGCAACAAGCCGCTTGCGGCCGTCATTCTTCAGTCGCCGCCACCCACTGCCGCTAGGTCCAGCACGAGCATCAGGTGGTCGCTTGCTTCGCTATCGGCCCTCTGCAAGCCAGACGCTTCGAGGGCGGCGTCTCCAAGTACCGCAGTATCCACGATGACGGCCTTCACGGCTTCCACGTTCGGTCCATGCATCATCAGGTCAAGTCGCCCAGGCCAGAATGATTCATCGGGTTTCAACCCCCGCCACGTCACCGCGTCCCCTACGCCGGTGCGGATCGGTAGGACTTCAGCAAGCCCTGCTGCCTCCAACAAGCGAAGCGGACGCCGCGAGCCGACCAGGTTATAGTCGCCAGCGATCACGATCGGGGCATTCCTATACACCGGCCCTAGTTGACCGGATCGCAGATGAACCACGGCTGCAGCCAGAGCGGTTGCCTCGTCGATGCGGGTCTGGTCCTCGGTGCTACCGGCGTAGCCGCAGCATTTCATATGGATACTAATCACCACCACAGGGCCAACTTCGGGCAGCTCAATAGCTGCGGCGACCCCGCGGCCAATGTCGAGCTTCAATGGTGTCAGAGGGAATCGAGATGCCACGACACAGCCATCGTGATGGACGAGGTGCCAGTTGCCACCGAGCATGCTCACTAAGGCCTCCTGGATACCCTCTCGGCGGTACTCCTCCTGCAAGCAGACCACGTCCGCTTTGGCCGCCTTGAGCAGGCGACCAAGTGCAGGTGAACGATTGGGATCCACCAACCCACGTCTCAGTGTGTTGAGCGAGGCAACCCGCAAGTCGCTGCCCTCGGCACGACTAAGCGGTGTAGGGTCTACGGGTATCCTGACATGGCCACCAAGCACAAGCTTGGCGGGCTCCTCAAGACGATCCGAGCCATCAAGGTCGACGGTAATCTCATCGCCGGGTTCAAGGCCAAGGGCACTGAGGTCGATCCGCATCTCATAATGCTGCGCGGCATGGGTTGGCAACGCAGTGAACCGCAGCTTGGACCAGGGCAACCGGGTACCTGGTTCACTCGCCAGATAGGCTTTGCGTTGCCTTGTGTCTACCACAAGGCGTTCATCATCAGGCAAGCCCAGCACGACCTGCAGGGTTCCGTCCTCTGCCGGACCACTCTGAAGGTTTAGCTGCTTTGTGGTGTCCACCCGTAGGTAAACCGTTGTGCCGGAGATTGATGCCCAGACAGCGGTGACGTCGAAGGCACCCTCGGCGTCACCTACGGGGTCTTCAGCGATGAGTGTGCGGGCAGGCCAATCACTGACCGATCCATCGATGATCAGGTGGGTATCTGCAGAGTAGGCCGAGCAGCCGAACGAAGAGACGGCCACAAAGACCGCAAGAACCCAACTGCACTGACGCTTCTTGGTGTTACTCATGAATGCGACCTTAATCCTATTGTGACTTCAACATACGGGTGTTGGGTGCATTATTGCTGTGGACCAGTGTTCATTCTACAGGGGTCGTTGATTGCTGCGAACAGCCGACGTTGATCCCCCCATAGACACCGGGGCATTAAACTTGCTGCGAGGTGTAGTCGCCATGTGGGCCATGGACAAGGAAAGACTGCGAAATCTGAACACATTCACGGGTGCTTATGGTCTATACGCCACCCAGTTCACCGATACGGACGAGCGAAGCTCGCTTGCTGGGATCGATTCGGGCTTACTCGGGCGACTTGAGCTGCTGTGGCCATACAGATCTTACTACAAGTTACACTGCGCAGTAAAGGCTAGTACGAATCCCGCTTGGTTCACGTACGTCAGCCACGACGCGTTGGGGATTGTCTGAAGGAGATGGGGGCTCAGTTTGTTCCAACTCTCCCGGCACGCCGCGTCGATTCTACTATGTGAATGGTATGATCGCCGCGATCTAGGACTCCCAACGTCAAACTCCGCGCCAAAACGTACACATAAGCCGCCTCGGCGAATGACACCCTTGCTAAGGTCATTAGCGCGAGGCGGCTGGTGGGCAAACTTCAGCACGTTTGGCGCAGACGGCTACAAGCACGGTTTTTTTCATGAGTACACCACGCTTGGCATTTTTTGCATCAGTCACCACCGCCACAAGCTGTACGACGACATGCTCGACGGCTGGACACGCCACGAGTTCGACATGCCCAACCATTCCGGGCAGGGCAAGGTGAAGGAGCGGAGAGTGGAGTGTGTATGGACAAACTATTGAGGTTGAGGCGTAACCGTGGGTCGGTGGTGGTCAAGGGGAGTGCACTTAGCCCCTGCATTATTAAGGGCGATGAGGTTAATCATGTAATTGCAGTTTGGGTCAGCCCCCGCGAGCTTGGGTGGCCCTGGATCAAGGTGAGCAGGAAAGTGAGGAGGCTGCACGGTGTCGAGGGTGACGCGTTGATGGCGGCTGACTTTAGTCACTACGAACACGCGGTGAAGCTGGTGGATTGGATGCGGAGGCAGTCGTGGTGGTCCCATCCTTGTGATGGATTGGAAGGTGTCTCGCCCGCGGAGGTGTTTGAGCATCTTGTGAGAGGCTACGCGGAGAGGAAAGTGGGTCCGGTACAGGTCGCTGGAGCGATCAGGAAGATGGCCTTCACCATCGTTGGTTCTATTCAGGGAAGGGTTAGGCAAGATGACGACGAGCGAAGCTTGGGCGGTATATTGGGCGGAACGGACTCCGGAGAATCGCAACCGGGTGGCGATGCATTACCTTCCAATGGTGAAGCAGGTGGCGGCGAAGATGGCTAAGGTGAGGGGCATGGGTGTATACCACGATGTGGAGGATCTGGTGTCAATGGGCACGATTGGTTTGATTGATGCAATTGATCGGTACGAACCTTCTTTGGGTGACTTTAGGTCTTTTGCTTGGCCGCGAGTGCGGTGGGGCGGTATGTGATTTGCGTTACATGATTGGCCCCCAGGCTCCACACAGCAATAGACAACACTGTGTCGGTGAAAACAAGCTTGGGTAATGGGGTGGATCGCGATCGATCACTTAGGCGAAGATGCATCATTGACTCAGCTCAAGATAACACTGTCGCCGCCCTCTGAAACCTCCCAGGGGTACCAGCAATGAGCGCGACATGCACTCACTTATGGGAGACCCTATTGTTCCATCCACCACCGCGATGGAATTCGTAGTAGACAATCAACGCAAAATCGGGCTGAAATGGGTCTCAAGCTTGGGCAAGACTGAATCACTGGCTTTCCCGATGTACACAGGCCGGCCATGCATGAACAGACCATAGATGCCGAGACCATCCTCAATTTCTGCAAGCTGGCACTTTTCGCGGAGGACACGAGTAACCGCATCGAAGCACTGCCGAATCTGATCAAGCAAAGGGGTAGCGAGGTCGAACTCGTACTCAGTGGCACCGGGTTGTCATCGGGTAGCACTCCAGCCACAGCTGAGATGGTCTCCAAATCTGGCCGCAACACAACCGCAGGCACTACGACCCCCAGTCCGGGTCACGAATGAGACCGCCGAACAGCTGTATTCGCAGCCATCACAATGTAAACTACTAAACCCAGCATTTAGGCTCTAACGCAGTCAAAGATGGGAAGCAAACATGTTGAACTGGAAAACCATACTGGCACACCACGCCGCCAATCCCCCTGATCCTCGCATAACAATTCGGGAGGTACAACCACCCATCCCAACTGACCTAGTAATTCGTAGTGGTATCGCCGAACCCAAGATCGACGCAAATAATGATCTGCGCATCGAGTTGGTTATAGATTCGACACTTTCCGACGACCTAAAGACGACTATTCTCTTTCACGAGATTGGTCACGCGATTGACTTCCTTGCTCACGAGACTGATACCATCCAGCCCCTAAATGGGGTACTGACTCTAACTGAACAAGATGCAAGACAGCAACGTACCGAACTAGCCGCTTTCAAGCATTCGCTGAATGAGCTTCTTGCTGTTGCCCAGAATGGCTGGGAACTGCCACTCAGGAACACTGTGCTTCGGATCGCGCGGCGAGCCAGAGCCGATTCCAACCGAAACTACCGCGAAGCAATAGGGCAACTCATGCAAACACAACTATGGCAAGATTGCGTCAACGCAATGCATCACTAATGTCAATTAGAGCATCTTCATCCCACCTGTAGCGTATAGCCGCTGTGTCTGAAGCAGTTCGATGCGTCGGATGCGGTGATCTGGTCCAGCACCGATTGCATCGCACTCCACAACGCCTCGCGTGTGCGGCAGGCGAGGGACCGGAGCAACTGCTTGGCCTTGGCGAAGATCATCTCGATGGGGTTGAAGTCCGGGCTGTACGGCGGCAGGAAGAGCAGTTGGGCACCCGCACCCTCGATCAGCCGCTGGGTCCGTGCACGCTTGTGGCTCGACAGGTTGTCCATCACCACCACGTCGCCGATCCGAAGTTCGGGCACGAGGACCTGCTCGACGAAGGCCTCGAAGATGTCGCCGTTGACCGCGCCGTCGACGACGGTGGAGCATCGCACGCCCTCGATGCCAAGCGCCGCGATGAGTGTGGTGGTCTGCCAGTGGCCGTGGGGCGTCTTGTCGATCAGCCGCTGGCCGATCGGGGCCCGGCCCCGCAGGCGCGTCATGTTCGTCTTGGCCCAGGTCTCGTCGATGAAGATCAGCCGGCGTGGGTCGCGTGTCGGCGCGTCGTGGGTCCATTGATTGCGACGCTGGGCGACGTCGGGACGGTCCTGCTCCGCGGCGTGGATCGTCTTTTTTTAAAAGTGATCTTCATCCGCTTGAGCGCCATGCAGATCGCCGACGCGCCGCAGCCGCAGTCCAGCCGCCGGGCCAGTTCTTCAAGCGTCGCGTCGGGCTGTTCACGGACCAATTGGGCCAGGCGATTCAGGTCGATCTTGACGACGGTCGCGCCGCCCATGGGCCTGGGCGTGGTCTCGCCATGATCCCGTCGGCGTTGCTTGACCCGCCTCGCCCAGGCCGGGCTGACCTGGAAGGTGTCGGCGATCTGTTTGGTCTTCATCCCGCGGTCATACGCCGCGAGCACGCGGTCCCGCAAGTCCTGTGCGTAGGGTGCGCCCATCCGTGGCTCCTTGTTGGTTAGATCATCCGACAAGAAGCTAAACCAAAAGGGCATGTGGCGCAATGCCTAACAAGCGCCGAACGCGCTACGGGTGGGGTGAAGACGCTCTAATCTGAGAAACAAGTGACGCAATGAGAACAGACCCAATGCAACGCATAATCATCCTTGCTGCAGCCCTGGCTTTCTTCACCTTCGTCGGCTACATCACCAAGTAACAAACGACGACCAGCACCACCGGCAAAGCCGCCGAACCCGCCCGCGTCATCACCGCACGCGACTACCAAGTCCTACGTCTAGTGGGCGGCGACACCTTCTGGATCGAGTGCTACGGGGAGCAGACTAAGGTCAGAATCTCCAACATCGACACCCCCGAGCGGGGCCACCCCGACTACCACCGGGCCACCGAAGCCCTCCGCCACGTAATCGAAGACAGCACTATCGCCATCGCCTTCAATGACCCCAAGGGCAAGAGGGATAACTGGGGCAGGCTGCTATGTGAGGTAAGCGTTGACGGCCAAAACGTCGGCGAGGCGATGATTGCAATGGGGCTGGCCGAGCGGTGGGGAAAATGACTGTCCACTAAGCATTCTCCATCGGCCGGGCCTGCTGAACGCCAGTAATGCCAGGGTCTACCGGCTTCATCGGCACATACTCTGCGCCGCCCTTCTTAACAATTGTAGGTTCTGGCTGGGGGCGGGTGGATGGAGGAGGAGTTTGAGGTTGCTCACCACTGCCGCCTTGCTTTCCGGGCTGTTGCTTTGTCATATAGGTGACCTATGTGAGAAGAGTTGTAATGAAGTACGTTACTGCTTGGAACAGTAATGCTACCGCCGAGGCTCTAAGGCATCTCGTAACTGGAACTAGAAAACGATACCGAACTTGGTTTTGTTCATTGTTCACACTGCTGCAAGCACAGTAGCTTTTATATATCTTCGCTGCAGTCTCACTTCTTGCAATCTTTGCCGAATTACAATAGGTATATCCAAAGCTCTGTAGTTCGCCAACACGAAACTCTTCCCACTCTCGGTGATAGTGCAGTGGAACGACATCAGCATAATCTGTCGGCCCCTGCTTCCACGCGAGCCAGACGAATGCCAAAACTGTAAACAACCAGACGGCACATAATGCTATCCAATGGATGACGAATATATAGAGCGGGGGCGGCGACTGAATGTTCAGATTTACAACAGCCAAGCTGCCCGCAAGTATCAGCGTCCCCACAGTGACACTGGCACAGATCTGTGCGCGGATTGCCAGTCGCGTACGCTCTTTTTCGTTGTAATCCTCGATGGCAAGCTCAAGCATTTTCTCGTCGGTAATCCGCATTATGGTGACTCTAGTCGAACAGGCCTGTATATGCATAAAAGTGTACTCGACCGAGGATAATCAGACAATAGTCTGCCAAGCGCAGGTTATCCCTGATATAGAGCCCTTATCGCAGCGGCTTGAAGTACGGACAATGTTTGGTATCATGTCGCGGTGACTCAACCCAAACTCCCAACCCTACCCCTTCGCCACTTTGGCTCAATCGCTGCGGGCTTCCCGTCGCCAGCCCAAGGCTACGAGGATGAGCCACTTGATCTCAACAGTCTGCTCATCCGTCACCCCGCAGCGACGTTTTTCTACAGGGTCCGCGGTGATAGCCATCGCGCTGATGGCATCCTTGACGGCTCAATCCTGGTGGTGGATCGCAGTGTGAAGCCCGCTGCTGGACGCTTTGTCATCGCGGATTGGCACGGTGAACGCCAAGTCTGCCGTATGCCAGCGTTCCTCGATGGCGGCGACCAACTGCAGGTCTGGGGCACCGTCACCGGCGTGATCACGAGGCTGTAGCCATGTACGCACTGGTGGATGCCAACAGCTTCTACGCCTCGGTTGAGCAGGTCTTTGACCCCGACGCTGCCGGCCGTCCTGTCGTCGTGCTGTCCAACAACGACGGCGTGGTTGTGGCTGCCTCAAAGGACGCCAAAGCGTTGGGGCTGGAGATGTTCAGGCCCTACTTCCAGATCAAGCACCTGCTGCGTGGTCATCACGTCAAGGTCTATTCCAGCAACTACACGCTCTACGACGACATGAGCCGCCGGCTTGTGGACATCTACCGCACGCACGCCGAGTTGGTTGAGGTGTACAGCATCGATGAGTGCTTCCTCACCCTTGGCGATCTACCCGCACGCCGGCTGATGCACTGGGGCCGGCGTCTGCGTGAACAGGCACACCAGTGGACCGGCATCCCGGTGGGTGTCGGTATTGCTCCCACCAAGACATTGGCCAAGCTCGCCAACCACATGGCCAAGCGTGCCCCGATGCCCGGAAGTCCGCCAGGTGTTTGTGCGCTCAAGTCGCCTCATGCCATTGATGTGGCGTTGGGTCGTATCTCGCTACGCGACCTCTGGGGTGTGGCTGGGGGTACGGTCAGGCGTCTGGCTGCCCTCGGGGTCACCACGCCTCTACAACTGCGTGACGCGGACCCTAACCGTGTGCGTGAACACTGCGGGGTGGTGGGTCAACGGCTGGTCTTGGAACTGCGTGGCGAGTCGTGTATCGCCCTGGAAGACCGTGTGCCAGACCGTAAGACGGTCTGCGTCTCCCGCTCGTTCAACCGCACCATCACCAGCATCGAGCCGCTGCGTGAGGCGGTGGTGACCTTCGCGTCTCAGGCCGGGGTGAAGCTTCGTCGGCAAGACCTGGCTGCGGGGGCATTGCTGGTGTTCATCCAGACCGATCAGCACGCTCCCCCGGAAGTGGAGCAGTACGGCAACTCGGCGGGGCTGCGGTTTACCGTGGCCACCTTCGACAGCCGCGAGTTGGCTCACGCTGCGACGCGGTGTCTGGACCGGGTCTATCGGCCTCAGCACGCCTACAAGAAGGCTGGCGTCCTGCTGCTGGACCTCAAGAAGAGGCAGCGGGTTCAGCCGGGGCTGTTCGACAAGCAGGACCGGGTGAAGGCCCACCGCCTGATGACAGTCATGGACCGGATCAACCACGACCACGGCCCCGGCCCCGGAAGACTCCGCCTTGGGGCCGCGTCACCCTTCCAGCTTGAACCGTGCAGAACTTGGCACCTGCGGAGCGACCACCGCTCGCCACGCTACACCACACGATGGGATGAGCTGCCGGTTGCTCGGGCGCTTACCATAAGTAAAGCGCATTGAACATAATAAGGCTACCCGGACCTAATGTGTGTATGCGGCGGGGGCCAAATCTGGCCATGGGTCAACAAATACAACCTTGCGTCCAGTGGCGTGCTCGAACTGTGTGGCGGACATCATGTCGGCCGAGGCGATGCCCAGGGCCGCTTCAATGTCATCCCGATCCTGATCATCCAACTCGCGATCGAACACCATGACGGGCAGGCCGTCGGGACCGTGTTCGAGCCGAGCTGCGGCAAGTTTGGGCTTGCCACGCTGGCTCTTGTTGTTGTCGGCGAGCTTGTTGCCCTTGGGCTTGCCACCGGTTTGCAGGCCGTTGACTGGTTTCTTAGCCGCCTGCTTGGCACCCCCACCACCCGCGGGGGCCGGTGCAGCGGGCGGGGCCAACTTTGCTGCCAACTTCGCCTGCTTCTCAGCCTGCTCCCCAGCCAATATGGTGGACTGCAACTGCTCGCCCAAGAACAACCCCTCGTCATGCAGTTTCTTCTGCTCCTCCATGCGCTTCTTGATCGTTGGGAAGTGGTAGCCCAAGGTCTCAACCGCGGTGCGGACGTCGATCATCCCATCACGAACCATCTGCGTGAGTACTTGGCGGAAGGTCGCCTCGTCACGCATGTTCAGCGGGTCGAAGGTGACCTTCACCCGCCACTTGACAGCCAGGGCGGTCTTGAGCAACTCAACTTCGCGGTGGGCGAACTCGAGGAAGATCTCCTGACCGTTGACCACCCGCTCTTCGAGACCTTTGAAACTCAGCACGTTGTTGCCGATGGAGCCTGAGACCTGGCCGGTGCCGGTGAACAGGGGGAGGATGCCGTAGGCGGTGCGAATCTCATCGTTGACGAACGAGTACTTCTTCTCATTGAGCAGCTCACCCACCTCTGGCTGAATCCACTCGAGTTGAAGGGTGTGGTTCCAGAACAGGGTGAGTGTCTTCGTTGGGTTGGCGAAGAGCCCTGCCAGATTCTTCATCTCCTGCGGGTCGGTGACGGGGAACATGTCGTTGCCTATGGTGACTTTGAGGATGCGGTTCTTGACGGAGCAGGAGCATGAGATGCTTGAGCATATTGTGTTACCCCCCGCACACCGTGTAACCCTGACGCTTGAAGACACCCCTCACACCCCATGCGCCCCCATCCCATGCCCAACCTCCACCCCTCACACAGAGTGTGAGTCAATGGCGCATAGTAAATACTTACACCACAGTGGTACGATAGCACATCGTCCGCCGCTGATGTTGCGCGCCGGTTGGCTAAAAAACGCTCTTATGTCAAGGCCAAATCAAGAAGTCCAAAACCGCGGTTCATCAAGTAATATTACATTTGGGTGCAATTAATAAGTCGGTATAGTTATTGAATAGTAGCTTTGCTTATGCAGCTGTAGATAAGAAAAGGTTAGTTTAAGCCGCATAAGATTGAAAGCATGAAGCGGCAATGTTATAGTCTAGAAAAGTATTTATGTCTTCAAGTCGCTTTGCGACGTATACGGCAGCGCGATCGGGGAACTCGATAGTCTCAATTACGCATTGGCCGCGCCCAAAGCCTCCGAATCGGCGTGGCGTTCGCCACAGCGTTTCAAAACCGTTCAGGTCATACGCCGACGTTGCGTCACGCGGGCAGCCCGTGAGGGCGTGCAGGTGGTACCCGCCGTCCCTAAAGCGTTCCGCCACAACGACATAGCGAATCGGCTCTGGCGATGCGTCGACTACTGAAGCGGCCGGGCAGACGTTGATTCCCATTGAAAGTCCAGCACTCACCGCTACCGGCGCGTGGACTAACTGTGCCTCGACGCGCGCTAGCATCTCACGAAAATCGGCCAGCAGCGGTCCCGGATCTGCGCACCGACCGCGGGGGGTTAGGCTCATAATTGTGTCTACCCCTGCGGCCAGGAAGGATTGTGCATAACGCAACACCACCGGCGAAACGCTATGGCTAGAGTACGTTGGCTGTAACTGCATCTGTCTTTCTCCTGCCCCAAATGGGATAGTTCTGCTTGCTATGGATTATAACGGCTAGATGGCCTGGAATTGACCATGACACTGCAAAAAACTTCATGTTGTGTGCCGCACGAACGACTGTTGTTGCTCGCACATATATACATCGGCATTGTGGTGGGGTCAGCGATACCAATATTCTTGTGACATGACGCTGTATTTCTCCGATCCTCCCGCCGACTCGACTTGCCGGATCGGCAATGTCGATCAGTGCATGCCAACGCAGAGCGGCAATAATGTGCCTATGGCTATTGTCATCCAAACATTACTTGTACGATATGGCACGCATTTTGGCTACCTCCTCGTGCAGCCACGCCTTACCGTAGCTCAACATCTCCCTAGCTTGCGCGATAACGAGATTATTGCCCAGCGTCGTCTCATCTAACTCAAGCGATTCGCCCAAAGGTGCGAGCCTGCAGCGGATCAGATCCCACAAGCCCCTGCGATGGTCCGGCAAGTAAGTGATCAGTAGTTGCAAGTCGATTGAGGACATTGTGCTGCGGAGCGTGTTAATGTCGCGAAAAATTCTTTGGAATGAGTTGGGCAGACCCGAACCAAAACCCAGCATAGTCCGGTACGTGGCAACCCTACACCACCACAAACCGCCGATTTGCTGGTCCGTGAGCGAGGCGAATGCATTGCTGGGTAGAAACTTGCCTCCGGAATCAAGCTCACATTCTGTGGTCCAGTTTGTAGGCGCGGGAGGAAACTCCAGGGCTAGTTGTTGGATGTTGTTCGACGCGGGATGGCCAACCGCCTGGGAGCCGAACAACAGGTACGCGATTAGTTGATCTAAGTCGGTCGAGATCATTTGGAGTTGGTCATCAGTCAGTCGGAGGTGCAAAGCTGAATCCGCTGTGGGTAGTTCGGGTGATGGTGGGTTGGCACAGTAGCCGGGGGCTTTGTCATATACCCATTTCGAGGTGTTTTGCACGGAATACTGGTTAGGTTTTCCGCTCCGCTGCTCCACAGCGATAACCCCCATCGACACCAACGACGCAATCGCTTTGCGTGCTGTACGCATATCCACAGCTGCGTCCGCAGCAATCTCGGCCAAGGTAGGCTCGGTGGTGCGGCATGCTGAGTGGACCCTGGCCGCTAGCGCAAGCAGAACGGACGCAGATTGGTGTTTGCCTAAGTGAGCCAATAGCAACTGAATAGCTGCTGGCACTTGGAGTTGATCGGTCAGATCGTTCTGCATAGGGCTCCGGGGGTCACACAGCCAAGTTGGTCCAAACGAACAGATGAGGCCCAACGCGTACGCGAGCCATGTGAGTGTCTTCCAAACTAAGTTTCGGCATAGTGGCGACAAATACTGTAGATGGATTCTGCGACTGTGGGAGGGGAGAACAGGGTGGGGAATGAGACACCCATGCCTCGACAAGGTGAGACCAAGAGGGATTAATGTGACCTCTACTACAACCTATCCAAGGCCGACGCCCCCGGCCTGCCCCGCTGCCATGTGTGATGGGATGAGCGGGGAAGGCTGGCCGATGCGTCCTGCGGGATCGAGCCGTCCCAGTAGCCGGAAGGTACTGCACGAACGAAGCGAGGCCGGGTGTCAGATGGGTGTGAGGCATGTTCCCACTCCTGGCGCATCCGCTCGCGGGTGATGCCTCGGGCCGGTGGCCACCTTAGGTCTGCTCAAACACCGCGAAGCATGCCAACGGCGCGCCGCTCGGCTGGATCAACTCGGCTGGGCCGGGCTATTGCGGCCGTTGAAGTGGGTTGGCAGTCTGCGATCTTCAGATTACAATGTCCATAAACCCCGCTCCCGTAAGCGCCTCACGGCCGACCGGGCGTTTATCAGGCTTTGGAAGTCCGATATTGGGGGGCTTGTGTCGCGTGTATTACGAACTCCACTTGTTTTCTGCGAATCGCGTACTATGCAGAGTGCCAAAAAACCGACACAGTCGTTCCCAGGCAACCATATGGGAATGCAAAGTGTGTCCGCAGCAAGCGCTTAGGACTGGTTGTCGGGCGGAACCTTCAATGAAAATGGCGTGAAGTTTGTGCGGTGGTCATAGACGTCAATACCTTCAGCCCGCTTCAGCCAACCGACGACTGCGTAAGTAAGTGGTGTCGCCGCTGCTTCGTAAAGCACCTTAAAAAGGTAGCCTGACCATACAGCAGTGATGAGAACCGGCGTGGGATAGACGCCCGTTAAGGCGATAGCGACGAATACGATAGTATCAAGCAGCTGCCCAACCACCGTTGATCCGATCGTACGAGCCCAGAGATGCTTGCCCTTTGTATAGATCTTCATCTTGGCCATGACAAAAGAATTTGCGAATTCTCCGACCCAGTATCCAACTATGGAACCGAGCACTATGCGCGGAACTAGATGAAACACGCTTGCAAATGCATCCTGATTTTCCCAGCCCGGCGCTGGAGGGAGCATCACGATAATTTGCATGAATAGTGCCATAAATCCACTAGCCACAAAGCCCGTCCAAATGACTTGCCTGGTACGTGCGTAGCCCCAAATCTCTGTGAGTACGTCGCCTGCGATGTAGGTCACAGGGAAGAGCAGAATTCCTCCGGTAAAAATGAATGGTCCAATCGGGATGAGTTTCTGCGCCGCGATATTCGATATCAATAAGCAAGCAACGAAGAGTGACGCAACAACTGCGAAGTACTTTGATCCGCGAGGGTAGAAATTCGCTTGGTCACGCAAGATCATGGCCTTGTTCCTTTATTGACCGCCAGACGGTCGAGGTGGATAGATGTGCTCGATACTCCCTAAAGCTGGGTCTGCTGCGACAGACGAGCTCTGATCAGATTGCCGCCGATGGCCATCCTCCAGACTGATCAGGTTCTTGATGGTGCGCACGGTACCCAGCACCACCTCGGGCGGCATTGGTGGGAACTCATAGCTGCGTGCCGCCGCGACAGAGTTGCCCGAAGGAACTAGTACGCTATACACACCAGTCGGATTAGCACTGTATGGATTGGTAATTCTCGCACGACAGGTGAACGCAACATCTGACAGGCGATACGCGGTCACGTGCTCATCTGCCTCGACATTGTTTTTCCCGAGCGCATACTTGATGTTTTGAATCGCTGTTGCCCAATTCGTTTGCCGTCCAAATGGAACAAAATAAGTGTATTGAACCCCTCGATCCGCAATGTTTTGTACGACCCGTTCCGCCCAGGCATGGTCTTCACCTTCTGCGAGTATGTCCGACAGTACCCATATTTGGCTTTGCTGCAGAACTGAAGCTTGATTCTCGAGTTCGTCGGGTACGGACTGACTTCCAAGATCATCAAAGACTGACGACTCAAGACCAACGGCAGCGAAGGCAAGCTGAGCAGCAATCCGCGTGATCTTCTCATTAGGTTTCCCCTCAACGGTCGCCAGTACATCGATCAAGCGATTGAGCGTATCTAACGATGGCGATTTGATTTCATCCCCAGCGGGTTGCCGTCGTTCGAGCGCCGCGATGAACGACGCCGATCGATGGATGTGCTTCGCCAGTGCCTCGCGAGTGAGGCCTAATCGTACGCGATGGAAACGAATGGCAAACGCAAGTTGACTCATCTTCGCAGTTCTCGTTCGTACCAGTCGAACAGACTTGGCAACTCCCACTTCCGATCTTCCGCTGGCTTCCAACTCAGTGACTTCAACAACGCATGTGACGCGTCATTACCCTGTGCGATGCGCCCGATCACTCGGCGGAAGCCCTCTTGTCGCGCAACATCCATCAATGTAAGCACAAGCCTTGAAGCGTTGTATCGACGCCGCCACGATGGCTTCACGATGACGTGGCAGACTTCGGCGCAGCCGGTGGGCATCGATACCTCATGCGTCGAGAGCGTCCCCATTGCAATGGATTCTGAACCCGCCATGATCTGCAATGCGACTACGCTGTCATCGCACCATTGCCTCAGATCCCGCGGTGTCGGTGGCCGAGTCAAGCCGGAAATCTGCTGAATCTCGTTGGTGGAGGCGATCCACGCACACAGAGCAGGGATTTCCGTCGGGTTCATGGGTTCAGCACGGATCGCTGGCATTTCAACTTTGGTCAGATCACGTTCCATAGGGCTCTCAATTCTACTCAGAGTAACTCTTCGACGCCACCATTGGCTCTCTATCGGCCAAATCGAGGTGTTGTACTTACTATAAGTGCTTGAACTGTCGCTTTTTGTGTTTCAGACGACAAAGCATGGTACATGTGCAACTTTTTTCTTACAGAGGGGGTACAATTAATACTGTAGGTGGTAAAATGACACTCATGGTGTCGGTTGTCAAATATGAGGTCTGGTATGAAAAATGACAAGAAAGCCACAGTCACCGAGGTCGGTCACACCCTTAAGGCGAATGTTACATCTATGCCATGCGGTGCAGAAGCTGATTCGCGCCAGCGAGCGGGGGGCGAGCAACTCGATATTTTCGGGGGGAAGTCCTATGCGGATTTCGTTGACGAATGGCTCGACGAATCCTGGGGCAGCGTTGGTGCTTCCATGTTTCATGCGACCTGCTCAGCATTGCCAAAGCACAACACAAGAAGCAATCGTATTTCATGATCGCATTGAAAACACGCGTTCGCATCGTGCGACGCGAACCCCCAGGTGGACGTGCGGTGGCCGCGACGTTCACACATCTAGGCCGGAAAGGAGTGCCCCCCCATGTGCATCTGCACGAGCTTCGTGCTTGCGGTGATCCTGACGATCTTCGCGGCGTAACCCCCCCCCCCCCCCCCCGTCGAGCCAACGCCCGGCGGGGAGTTTCATGACCACCGTTATTATGGCAATCTGCTGGATTCTCTGCTCTGTCACCGGCGCTTACGTCGGTTCACGAATCGGCGGGGGGAAAGTGTCGACGGCATTAACCGCAGCCTCGGCATCGTTAGTGACTTCGGCGTTCCCAATCATCTCGGCGGGTGTCGTCGCCGTCGTAGTTCAGCACGGCCCCAGCGCCTGGAGGTCCTGCCGACGCACCCGCCCCCGGCTCTCATCGCTGAGGACGGCTGGGCCCGCCGCCCGCTTGCTGATCTGCACGGACGTCGGCTCCCTCGCAGGGACGATGACCGCCATCGCCGTCGTCGGGTCTCACTTCGCTCTGATTTAGAGGCACACCATGACCACCCGTTTGCTCAACTTCGCCCTGTCCGCCGCCGCGTTCACCGTTCTCCTGATCGCGTGGCTTCTCGATCCCGACCCATCGAGTGCCGGCACGCACAGACAACTCGGTTTCAGTGCCTGTGAGGTGAAGGAGTACCTAGGCTTCCCCTGCCCAACCTGTGGCGCTACGACGGCCTTCACCTTCTTCGTCCGGGGCAAGCTGATTGCAGCCTTCGCCGCCCAGCCCGCAGCCACCGTGCTAGCCGCACTGACTGCTACGGCTGCAGTATTTGGTGCGCTTAACGTTGCCATTGATGTCCCGCTGACTTCAATTTTCACCAAGTCAAGGCGACGCCTCCTAGTGGTCCTTGCCGTGCTCATCGCTGCTGCGGGATGGGCATATAAAATTTGGGTAACGATCTAATTGCTGAACTATTGTCCCTCCGGCGCAGTCGTGCCGGGCAAAAGCGAAGGCTTAGTTGTGCGAAGCCAAATGTGCTTCTGGCATAATGTTCGCGTGTTCCATATGAAGTAGTCAGTTTGCCAATGTTCCTGTGTCTCAAGGCAGTTACGGCCACACTACTCCCCAGTCGGTTGCTAAACTCACCGGCCCACCAGTTAACGGCGAACGCCCACGCAGAGACGCGTCGGCGCTTTCGCTTTCTACGTCAGTTCTCGCGAAGGGTTACGACCGGCAGCCATCTCATGCCGTGTCTCTGACTCGCCCCACGCCCTAACCGGATCAGCGGTCCGCGACGCCGGATCGGCGCGTCTCGGCCCAAAGTCTCACTAAACCGGGGAGAGACAAGAGGCTCGGGATATGGGCGGATTGCGCTCGAAGGAGCGAGCGTAACCATGGACAACAATGCCAAGTACGTTGTCCGCATGTGATAGCTGACGGGCGTAGAATGACTTCACGGTTCTTCCGCAAAGGAGTAGAAGTTGATGCCGCCCCAAATGATGATCCAATTCCCGGGCATTTGTGAAGTTGCCGACGATTGGAATTACTTTCCGGCCGATGTGGCCATCCTGACCAATCTTCACTCGGCCCACCAGCAGGCGCGCGATTACGTCAAGGCGGTTTGTGACGACCAGAACATCTAGGCCAAGGAACTGATGATTGCGTTGTCGTTTCCAGTGTTGGCTCCGGAGGCCGCCGACTGGATTGCACGACATCTCGAACGCGGCCTCCAATTTCTGCTGCCGGTGCTCGGTCTTCCGCGCCTTCGAACCGTGTTCGGTCTGAAGCTCTTGGACCGCAAAAGGGATCAGTGGATTGACACTATCCACGAGGTAGCCGTCGCCTCGACGACTCTCGGCTTTTGCGACCAAGGCACGTTGGAACTGGAAAAGCCGATTCCTGGCACAGCGAACAGTTCCGACACCTATGGACTCCGGCATGGCCATCCATTCAGGATGTACGCTACGGTCATTCATGACAACGGGCCGCCCCCTTCGACACCCGGCGCTCCGGTAGCCGCATACACCCGCAACACGATGGATGTGGCCGAGACGGACGACCTTCTGGCTCAGAACCCGAGAGACGTCGCGACATTCGCCCAACTGCCGCTAAACAACCCCGCCACGCATACCAATACACCATTGAGCATCAAGGTTTGGCAGGCACTCCAAAGCAAGCGACGACAATGCGAACAGAGGTGTATCAATACAATCGCGGTCGGCCTGCCACGGCCTCAGATCGACGATCGTGATACGCAAGATGCTGTGCTCGGTGTTCTCTACGCCGACGTAGAGCGGAATACAGGGGAAACGGTTTGGGTTCGACATGGCACAGGGCCATTCGTGCCTGCCCAACACTCGCACGACGCGGCGGGATGGGTTGACCCGTTCCGCATCATGTCGGCGGTCTGGCTGACGGTGGCACGCTGGATATCCTTTGAGCGTGGTACTCGCCAATCCCAATGCCACGACACCTCTTCCCCCGTCTGACACCGCGGCACTACTGGATATTGGTAACGAACGTGCCGGTTGGCAATAGATTCGCTCACCAAGTCAATGCTACTCAAGTCGCCGGAACCGAATGGTTGTCGGTGGAGGCCCTTCGTCTTTGTTTGGCACGGGGGATGAATCAACCGGTTCGCTCGGTGGAGCCCAGTAGTTGCTGATGGTATTTCGCGATTGCCCGGTGACTTTGCTGATCATCGTAACAGTCACATCCAAGCCGGCCTGCTGAAGAAGCTTGACCGCCAGTCGTACTTTTTCGCGAGCCGCTCGCTCTTGAAACCTGCCATAGATTCCCAGCCCCTCGCGCCCACCGGAATGTGGGCGCTGTACGTAATAGCTGTCAATGATCGCTTTGGTCTTTGCCTCGGCGCGGGGCAGCCATATCTGTCGAACTTCCTCGAGTGTTATACCTTTCTTCACTCTTGTCATCGCCATCTCCAGTTACACAGCAGCTTCTAGCACGACCAATTATAACCATTGTCGCGCGGTTGACGAAAGTTGGTGCAGCCTCCGCGCGTAGTATTGAGTCATCCGTATCCCAAAAATTCTCGTGCGCGTTCGCCGCTTGTTAGGTTGCGCCCTGGGCGGTTGTGAGGCATGATGTCGGCTCCCACCCTCAGGAGACCCGACATGGATGTCACCCTTCATCGCCCCGACGACGCGCAGACACTCGATGGGCTGATCCGGCGGGAGACGGACGCCAAGCAGCGTGACCGCTACCGCGTCGTGCAGCTCGCGACCGCGAGCGAGCAGACCCAAACGATCATGCATATGCTCGGTCGGTCACGCGGCTTCGTGCAGGCCTGGGCCTACGCCTACCGCGACGGCGGGCTGGACGCGGTCGCCGTCAAGCCCCAGCCCGGCCGGCCAC
>JBGTLW010000069.1:0-5973 GCA_041743835.1 Phycisphaeraceae bacterium
CATGTCGGTGATGTGCAGCAGGCCGTCGATACCGCCCAGGTCCACGAACGCGCCGAAGTCGGCGATGTTCTTCACCTTGCCCTTGACGATATCGCCGACGGTGATGTCTTCCAGCAGCTTCTTCCGCTGCTCGCTTCGCCGATCTTCGATGAGCTTGCGGCGGCTGATGACGATGTTACGCCGCTCCTGATCGATCTTGAGGATCTGCGCCTCGATGTTCTGGCCGATGTAGATGCCGATGTCCGCGGGGCGGCGGATGTCCACCTGCGACGCGGGCAGGAACACGTGGACCCCGATGTCCACCAGGAGCCCGCCCTTGATCTTCCGCATCACCTTGCCGGAGATGGCGTCGCCCTCGTCCTTCTCGTTGACGATCTTCTCCCAGCCGCGGATGCGGTCGGCCTTGCGCTTGGAGATCTGAACCAAGCCTCCCTCGCCCTCCACATCCTCAAGCAACACCTCCACGGTGTCGCCGATCTCAACGTCGGCGGGGTTCTCAAACTCGGTCTTGTCGAGGATGCCCTCGGACTTAAGGCCGACGTCCACGAGGAAGTCGTCCCCAGCCTTGCCGATGATCTTGCCCTGGAGGATGGCCCCGGTCTTGAACTCGAGCATCTGGTCGCCGACCAGAGATTCCATATCGCCATCGGCCACCGTTTGGCCGAACTCCGCGGCGAGCATGTCGATCGCCTCCTGCTCCTCGACCGACAGCTTCGCAATCAGACTCTGATTAACCATGTGAACAATATCCTTTCGTCATCCGGTGTACCCGGCCCGGCACACGCCGAGCTGCCACGGGTCGCGAGCGACGGTACGCTCGCCTGTGGTGATCCCGCTGCGTCTGGTGAACCATTCACCCGTTTCCGTCGCAGCGAGCCGAGCATTGTAACAAGGAACCGCCCCGGCGTTGCATGGGGCCGCGGGCCGCAATTGCATCGGCTACCCACCCGTGCTACCCTTCCGGGCCACGCATCGGGGCGTAGCGCAGCTTGGTAGCGCGCTTGACTGGGGGTCAAGAGGTCGCAGGTTCAAATCCTGTCGCCCCGATTGCCGCGAAGCGGCAATAGAGCAGGAGAGTGGGAGAAAGTGGAGAGGAGAGAAGGCAGGAGGGCCTTTCGGCCCCGGAAAGCATGGAGCGGAGCTGTAGCCCTCTCCTGCGGTCTCCTCTCTACTCTCTCCTTTCTTGCGGTAAACTCGCCTCTATGCCCTTCGCTTTCGAGAAACTGCACGTTTATCAGAAGGCCATTACCTTCGCTGACGCCATCTGCACCCTGACCCGCGACTTCCCGCGTGGCTACTTCTTCCTGGCCGACCAACTCAACCGCGCTGCACTGTCCATCGCAGCCAACATCGCCGAGGGCAACGGCCGCTTCACCAAGCCCGACCGGAAGAACTTCTTCGGCATCGCCCGCGGCAGCGTGCAGGAATGTGTGCCCCTGCTGGAACTCGCCGCACGTCAGGGCCTGCTCAAGCCCGATGGACACACGGCCTTGAAAGCAGACCTCGAAGGAATCGCCAAAATGCTCTCCGGCCTCATCAACGGCTTGGAAAAACGCAAGGCCTGAGACCCGCTCGCGACTCGCAGCGAGGCATAATCGCACAGCGATCGCGGCAGGGTTGCGTGTAGCCTCCCGATCGTTCTGGTCAATACAATGATGATCCGGGCTTGAGATGGTTTCAAGCCTATTACACGACGCTTGCTGGAGACCGCATGTCCAGATTCCTGACCGCCGCAGTGATGGTGATTTCATGCTTGGCCCCGGCGTGGGGGGACTTGCCGGAGGGGCATCCGCGATTGCTGGTGGGCGCTGACGACGTGCCGGCCTTGCGGGAGAAGGTGCGGGCTGAGCCGATCAGCCACATGTTCGACGCGATCCGTAAGCAGGCGGACGGGGCGGAGTTTGACCCGGATCACGCGGCCCGTGGCATGTACGACATGGGGCTTCGCGATTGGGCGCAGATGTATCTCCTGACCGGCGATGCAAAGTATGCCGACCGCGCAGCTGCGGCGACGCGTGTGCTCATGGACGACAAGGACTTCTGGCTCAACCCTCAGAGCAAGGGGCTAACACGCGCGGCTGGCGCGTTCTCGGTGGCGCTGGCCTACGACATGTGTCACGACGCGTGGCCGGCGGGCTTCCGCAAGGAGGTCAGCCGGGCGCTATTCAAGATCGCTGGCGAGTTGATGCAGTCGATGGGCGAGGGTGCCAACACAAGGATCGGCAACAACTGGCAGGGCGTGCGCTACGGCGCGGCTGGCATGGCCGCGCTCGCGTGTGACGAGCCCGGCCGGGAAAAGATCGCGCGGGAGGCCTACGCCAACCTGTTGCGTCACCTGCGTGCCAACCTCAGCGGCGGGGGGTGGAACCCCGAGGGGATTGGCTACATGATCTACCCGGCGACGTTCACCGGGCCATTCGGCATCGCCGCGGCCCGGGCGGGTCTGGGTGATGTCCGAAAGGATGTGCCGGCGTATGGCCTGAGCTATTGGGCATCGCTGGTGGGCACGGTGAACATCCCGCAGATCTACGGCCTGGGCCTGCGTGCCGATCTCGCGGACGACCACCCCGGCTACAAGCCCGACGGCACACTCGGCCTGGCGTTCTATTACACGCCGATGGAGCAACAGCGCGCGGTGAAGTGGATGTACGACTATCTGGTGGGCGAGCGTGGCAATGAGAGCTACGACGTGAACGATTGGGCGGGGGGGATTTACAGCGTGCTGTACTACCCCGTCGAGACTGAGGCCCAAAACCCAGCGGAGAGTGCGGGCCTTCACTACCTCGACCGCGATTCGGGTGTGGCCATCTTTCGCGAGCGTTACAAGGACGAGGGGGATATCGTGGCGCTTGTCAACGCGACGCAGCGCCGAGCCGACGGTGGCCACGCCGGGCCGGACGTCAACACGTTCCGAATCCTGGGCCGGGGCGGGTTCTTCGTGACCGGCGGCGGGCGCACGGGTGACACCGCGGGGCAGACGAATCTGTTCGCGGGTGAGCCAGCAAAGTCGGGCACGTCTGCGCTGGGGCAACTGGTGGAGGTCGCGTTTGACGAGGCGGGCGGCGGCGGTCGGGCTGTGGTGCGGGGCTCGTCGATGGGTGTGCAGGACCACGTCCGGCGGTTCGCCGCAGACTACTCGGGCAAGGCAGGGGCCCCCGCGCTGTTCCTCAACAGCGACACCAGCATCGATGGCAAACTTTGGCGACTCAACACGCCGGAGTTCAACAAGATCACGACGCACGACCGGGGCTTTGTCATCACCTCGCCCAACGGCTCGACGTTTGCGGTCGCCGTGCTCGAACCAGCCCGCCCCACGTTCCGCACCGGGACCGTCGAGCGTGGTGGGGGGCTGTCCCACGCGGGCTTCCCATATCGCGGGACCAAGTACGCAAACAACACGTACATCGAGTTCGATGTGGAAGCCCGGGCCGCGGTGGTGATGACGCTGCAAGACGGCCCGCCGCCTAAGGTGCATGTGGAGCATGGCCTTCATGGCGTTGAAGCGCGTGTCGGCGATGTGGTCATTGCGTATGAAAAGAACAGCGGGGAGTGGTTCACCGGCGAAGCTGTGGCGCGTCTGGCGGTGCTGGAACGCAACCATCCATTGCGGCCTTTGACGCTGCAGGCGCGGGCTCGTGGAGACGCGGCCATTGCATTGAACTGGACCGTTGGGGGCACGGCGGCAACTGGGCTTCGGCTTGAGCGCCGCGCGGCTGAAAACCAGGCCGCAGCATTCGAGCCTGTCGCCAATCTTCCGGCCGATGCAACCCATGCGGTGGACCGTGCCCCGAAGCCGGCAACAGCCTATGAATACCGTGTTGTGGCGGTGAACGCGTCGGGCGACTCCGACCCGTCACCGACAGCGATCGCCACCACATTTGACGAAGGCTATGTCCGGCTTGTCGAGGATTTTTCCTCCAAGGACGACACGCAGAGCCTGGGGGTCTGGCAGTTCTCCAACGGCGATCGCGGGTGGAGCCTAGTCGATCAGGAAGGGTCCACGCGCGACGCTCACGCGACCGACGGCTACTTGAGCACCGGTAGCGTGCGCATCAGCAACACCAACGTCTTTTACACCGAAGACATACGCATGGACATGTCCGGCACGACCGCGGCGGTGGTGTTCGATTGGCGGGCGCAGGCGGTGACGCAACTGGGGGTGATCCTCAAGCTGGCCGATGGGCAATGGATTGCGACAGGGCGCTTCTATGCCGAGACCTCGCGTGTGGACTGGCGGACCAAGCAGTTCGATCTTGCGGAGGTCAAGAGTTGGCAACTCGCGGACCCGGTGCGGCGGACGCTTGGCGAGAAGGTGGAGGTCTCAGCTGCGGATTTGGCTGATATCCGTGGCGTGGGTGTGTGGGGGAGTTGGCCGATCAATCAGAAGTGGGCGCATGTGGATCAGTTGACGCTTGTGGGCAAGCCGTTGAAGTAGGGCGGCCGCTCGCTGGCGGCAGCGGGGCGCGGGTGCGTGGCGTGCTATCATGTGCCTGTTATGAGCCAACCCACCACACTGATTATCCGCACCGCTGGGACCAACTGCGACCGTGAGCTGGCGCACGCTTTCGAGCTGGCCGGGGCGACCACAAGCACGGTCCACCTCAACACGCTGATCGCTGAGCCTGGGATGGTTGAGGCGTTCGACATCATCGGTTTGCCCGGCGGGTTCAGCTACGGCGATGACATCGCGGCCGGTCGCATCCTTGCGAATCGGCTGCGTCACAAGCTGCTCGCTCCGTTGCAGGCCGCGGTCGCGCGGGGTGTGCCTGTGATCGGCATCTGCAATGGTTTTCAGGTGCTTATCAAGCTGGGGCTGCTGCCCGATCCGGTGGCTGCATCGCAGGTGGCGACGCTGGCGGACAACACGTCGGGCCGATTCGTCGCGCGGTGGACGGGTGTGCGGGCTGAGGCGGACTCGGTGTGCCTGTGGACCCGCGGGCTGGAGACATTCACGCTCCCCATCGCGCACGGCGAAGGCAGGCTCTTTGCCCCCGACACGCTGCTCGATCAGCTTGAGCAGAGCGGGCAGATCGCGCTGCGTTACACCGAGAACCCCAACGGCAGCGCCCGTGACATCGCTGGGCTTTGCGACCCGACGGGCGTGGTGCTGGGCCTGATGCCGCACCCCGAGCGCTTCACACACCCGACGCATCACCCGCAGTGGACGCGCCAAAGCCCCGACTGGTTCACACAGACACCAGCCGGGCTTCGTATCTTCCAGAATGCGGTCTCGCACGTCACGTCGCGCCTGGCTCAGCCGGTGTGAGGTGGGGGAGCTTTGACTCCGTGACCCGCCTGCACAAATGCTCGGCCAGTGTTTTCGCGTCGTTCATCAGGCTGTGACGGTTTGCTCAGCCAATGTCTTGCCCACGGCGTGGAGGTCCTTGCACGCTTCCTTCACGCGGTTGGCCATGGCTTCCTCGGCCTTCTTGAGGTACGAGCGGGGGTCGTAGTGTTTCTTGTTCCCGACCTCGCCATCGGCCTTGATCACGCCGTCGTAGTTCTTGAGCATGTGGTCGGCGATGGGGCGGGTGAAGGCGTACTGGCAGTCGGTGTCGACGTTCATCTTGACCACGCCGTAGCCCAGCGTCTCGTGGATCTCCGACTTGGCCGAGCCGCTGCCGCCGTGGAACACGAGCCAGAAGTAGGCGTCGTCGCCGAACTTTTTCTTGATGGCGTCCTGGCCTTCCTTGAGGATGGTGGGCTTGAGCTTGACCGAGCCGGGCTTGTAGCTGCCGTGGACGTTACCGAAGGTCGCGGCGAACATGTACCGGCCGCCTTCGACCTGGCTCAGCCGCTCGTAGACGTAGACCATGTCCTCGGGCGTGGTGTAAAGATGTTCATCGGGCGTGTCCTCGCTGCCGGCCGCGCCGTCTTCCTCGCCGCCGACGACGCCGGCCTCGACCTCCAGCACTTGGCCGACCTTGGTCATCCGTTCCAGCAGCGGCACCGCCAGGTCCATGTTTTCCTTCA
>JBGTLW010000070.1:0-2992 GCA_041743835.1 Phycisphaeraceae bacterium
GGCAGTCGTGGCGGCCGTCGTCACAACCGCGGCGCGTGGGCCCGCGATGTTGGATTGCGGGGGTGCTTCGCGCTGCTCGTCCTGCGCAGCGCCCGTATCGACAGGCGCGGCCGCCTGCAACGTCGTGGCACCTGTGGGAGCGGCATCGCTGGGCAGACCCGTCATCGGGCCGTCGGCCTTGAGGCTCTTGCCCTGGTGCTGGCCGGCGCGGCCGGGCTGCTGAAGTGTGGCTAGCGCGGCATTGGATTCACCAGCCACGGACTGCACCACGGTGGGCGTGGGTGTGGCGCTGGATTCTTGCGATGGTCCGGCCGCGTCACTCGACGCCGGCTGAGCCTGCGATGTCAACACCGCTGCCGCCGCGGCCTCTGCGCTGGCAAGTTCGGTCTCCACGTCGCCTTCCACATCGATCACCGGTAGCGAGGCGTCGGCATCGGCATTGCCTTGGTCGCCGGGTGTCGTCTTAGTGGATACCGCCTCGCTTGTGGTGTCTCGTGTCGTGTCGCCGTCGGATTCCGATGAGTCTTCCTGCGAATGGGCAGAGCTGGATGTCTGCGTCGCGTCACCTTGCGCATCGTTGGTCTTGGCGTCGGCGGTGGGCTTGGCTTCGCTTGTGTCTGACTTCGGGCTGTCCGTGGTGGCTGCGCGGTCTTGATGCGGCTTGGCGTCCGCACCACGCGAGGGCGTCGGCGATGGGCGGGCGGCCTGATTGCCCAGCCCCGCGAGGGTGTCGCGGAAGCTGGGGCCCTGCGCGACATCCAGCCGTGGCAACGCGCGGGCGGCGCTGAGCGAGGGCAGGTTCATCAAACTCGTGGGGGAAGCTGGTTTCATACGTGTGGATTCACGGTCAACATCAGGAAGGAAAGACCCCCCGCTCACGCAACGCCTCGATCAACATCCGGGCCTGGTTGAGCTCCGGCTGCTCCTTGAACTCGCGCAGCACGGCCCCGGCCTTGCGCTGATTCATCGACGCCAGGTACGCCACGGCGGTTTCCTCAGCACCCATCGCCAGCATGTCTTGGAACACCTGCTTCGCCTGCTTGGGCTTGAGCTGTTCGATCATGGACACCGCCTGCTTGAAGTCTTCGTCCTGCCGCTGCTCCTGGAACGTGGCGACGCGCGCCTCGAACGCGGCCTCGCGTGCCTCGATGTCGGCCCGCTGCTTCTCGATCAGTGACTTCGCGGCGTCGATCTGGCGGAAGATGTCCTCACGCTCGCGCTTGAGCCTTTCGACCCGCTGCACGGTGACCTCATCGACCAGCCGCGAATCGACAAGCCGTTCTTCCAGCGTCTTGGGCCCGTCCGCCACAGCCGCCAGACGCAGCGCCTCGGCCTGCTTGGCCGCGGATTCCTCCGCCAGGGCGAGTGCCGCGGCGGCGTCGGCGTTTTCCTGCGTGATCGTCGGCTCAAACAGCGAGACCGCCTCACGCACACGCTCGGATGACAGCCGATCCGACCACGCCAACCAACCCACACCCGCCCCCACCGCCAGCAGGTTCACCACGACCAACAAGATGAATGCGATCAGGATCGATTTCATCTCACGCCACCCCCGTCATCATCTTGCGGACAAACGCGCCCGTCGCCAGCTCGTCCATCTGATTGGTCTCGCGGCGGCGTTGCTCGGCCTGCCACGCCTCGAAGTGCTTCTTCCGCAGCAGCTCCAGGGCCTTGCGCTGCCGCGTCGCGTCGATCAGGGCGCTGCGTGCCTGATGGATGTCGCGCTCGATGTGCGCCAGACGCAGGACGACCTGCTGCCCGCGGAGCTGCATGTGCGCCCCGTGCGAGCCGATCCGCCTGACCGCATCGACGTCCACCTTGCCGACCAGGCTGGTGGCGATGTCGAGCTTGGATTGGCTGATGGTCTCTTGCATGGTGCGCAGTTGGTTCTTGAGGATCATCTGGGTCCGCAGCCGGGTCGCCAGGTCGCGTTGGCACTGCCATTCCAGGTGCCGACGGTGCTTGAGCAGGGTTGAAAATCGGAACGTAAATCGTGGCATCGTGCCTCCGGTCCGCCTCGGCTCCGCCGGGGCGTGTGGTGTGTATTAAGCAGGCGTCAAGTCCCCGGCCCGGTCACGCGGCGGGGCTGCTGGCCGGCGACCTGCTCGGCCTTCATCCGCAAGATCTGCTGGTGTAGCGCCAGGAGCTGCGACTTGGTCCGGGCGAAGTCCGCCCGGCCCTTCACCTCGCCCCGGCCCTGTTGCAGCAGACGATCGATCCCCGGCTTCACCGCGATCGCCAGGTCGTAGTCCGCATTGCTACCCGACGCGTAAGCGCCGATGTTGAGCAGGTCCTCCACCTCGCGGAAAGCAGACGTCAACCGCACCACGTCGCGGCGGGCAGCCTGGTGCGCTCTGTCCGTCACATCTTCGGCGCAGCGGCTGATCGACGGCAGGATGTCGATCGCGGGGTAGTGCCCACGCTCGGCGAGCTTGCGCGACAGGTGCAGGTGGCCATCGAGGATGCCCTGGCACGCGTCGGCGATAGGCTCGGTCATGTCGTCGCCCTCGACCAGCACGGCATACAGCCCGGTGATGGACCCAAGCTCGGTCCGGCCAGAACGCTCGAGCAGGGCGGGCAGCATGGCGAAGACCGACGGCGGATAGCCGCGCGTCGTTGGGGGTTCGCCCGCCGCCAGCCCCACCTGACGCTGCGCCTGGCACAGCCGGGTGACCGAATCCATCAGCAGCAGCACGTCCTGGCCCTGGTCGCGGAAGTACTCGGCCGCGGATGTCGCGACCATCGCCGCTCGCATCCGCATCAGCGCCGGCTCATCGGAGGTGGATACCACGACCACGCTCCGCGCCAGGCCCTCGGGCCCCAGTGTTTTCTCGATGAAGTCGCGCACCTCACGCCCACGCTCGCCCACCATCGCGATGACCGACACGTCGGCCGCGGTGTGCTTCGCGCACGTCGCCAGCAGCGAGGACTTGCCCACACCCGGGGCCGCGAACACGCCGATGCGCTGGCCGCGACCGATGGGGGTGATGGC
>JBGTLW010000071.1:0-5764 GCA_041743835.1 Phycisphaeraceae bacterium
CGGGGTGGGCGGGTTGTTTCGCGGCGGGCTTTTTGGGGCGGGAATCCTGCGGCTTGGTGCCCACGGGCTTGCGGGGCTTGACCTTGCCATCCTCGACGACGACAAGCTCCATCTGTCGCCGGCCAAGGTCCACCTCGGCGATGCGGACGGTGAACGTGTGGCCGATGCCGATGCTGCGGCCGGAGCGCTGTGCGACCAGCGCGCCGGTGGTGCGGTTGAGTTGCCAGCGTTCGTCGCGTGGCCCGGGCAGGTCGTTGACCGACACGAACCCATCGACGAGGTAGCGGTCGATCTGCACGAACGCGCCGTTGCCCGTCACGCCGGTGACCGTGCCGGCGTAGTCGTCGCCCAAATGCTCGGCCATGAGCTCGAGCACCAGGTACGCCCGCAGCTCGCGCTCGGCGGATTCGCTGTTGCGTTCGGTGGTCGAGCAGTGCTTGCCGATCTCGCGCATGCGCAGCTCGTCGGGCACGCGCGGGTCGTTGGCGACAGCCTTGCCGAGCTTCTTCTTGGACTGCCCGCCCTCGGTGCCCGCGTCGATGATCGCGTCGAGCCCGCGGTGGACGATCAGGTCGGGGTAGCGGCGGATGGGGCTGGTGAAGTGCGTGTAGTGCTCGGACGCCAGCGCGAAGTGGCCGATGAGTGTCGGCGCGTACTCGGCCTTGCTCAGCGTGCGGAGCACGGCGAGGTGGACCGCTCGTTCCGACGGCTTGCCGCGCACGGCGTCGAGGAGCTGCTGCAATTCCTTGCGGGATGGCCTCTCGGGGATGTTGAGCCCCGCGACCCGCGCGAAGCCGCGCAGCTCGCCCACGTCGTGCGCGTCGGGGTCGGGGTGTGTGCGGCGGATCATCGGGACGTTGAGCCGGACAAACGCGCGGGCCGCGGCCTCGTTGGCCTCGACCATGAACATCTCGATGAGCTTGTGCGTGAACGCGTCGTCCTCGGGCTGGGCATCGACCACCCGGCCGCTGTCGTCGAACACAAGGTGGACCTCGGGCAGCGCGAGCACGATCATGCCGTTGCTCAGCCGGCGGCGCTGGATGACCTTCGCCAGCTCGTTGGACAGCTTGAGCTTCTGCAGCAGGGCGCGCGGGTAGTTCGCGCCGCCCTCGGTGTCCTTGCAGTGCTTGACCGCTTCGCGCACGTCGCCATCGATCAGCGCCTGGGCTTCGAGATAGGTCAGGCGTTTGGCGGACTTGATGACGCTGCGTGCGAAGCGTTCGCCGACGACCCCGGCCGCCCCGTCGTAGCGGATGAAGCAGCTCTTGGCGTATCGCCGGACGCCGGGCTGGAGCGAGCACACGCCGTTGGACAGCACCTCGGGCAGCATGGGGATGACGCGGCGGGGGAGGTAGGTGCTGTTGCCTCGGGTGTAGGCTTCGCTATCGATGGCGGTGTCGGGCTTGATGTAGTGCGCGACGTCTGCGATGTGGACGCCCAGCTCCCACGCGGCGCCGTCGGGCTCTTTGGATGGGTCGAGCTTCTCGATGTTGATCGCGTCGTCGAAGTCTTTGGCGTCGGGCGGGTCGATCGTGAAGATGAAGATTTTTTCGCTGTCGGTGAGGTCTTCGCGGTCGCTGGGGATGGGGCCGTCTTCGTGGAGCGACTTCGCGGCGAGGCGTGCTTCTTCGACGACCTCTTTGGGGAACGCCTCTTCCAGGCCATAGGCCCGCATGATGCCCGCGGTCTCGACATCGGGCAGGCCCGCCTCGCCGAGGACCTCGATGATGACCGCTTCGCCGAGCGTGCGTTTGTCGCGTGACTGCTCGGTGGGGTAGGTGATGATCTCGACGACGACCTTGTCGCCGGGGCGTGCGTTCTTAGCGTGGGGGTCGCGGATGATGAGCGGGTCGGTGATCTGTCGGCCATCGACCTTGACGAGGTACTGCGTGCCGGTCTGGATGAGCGTGCCTGCGTACTTGCGTTCGGAGCGTTGGAGGATCTCGACGATCTCCCCGACGTAGGGCGAGCGTCCGCCGCCGGAGCGTCCGCGTTCGTGCCGGACTTTGGCGCGGACGCGGTCGCCTGTCATGGCGTCGCCGGTCTTCCCGCCTGGGACGAACAGGTCGCCGTGCTGTGTGAGTTCATCGGGGATGATGAACCCGAAGCCGCGCTCGTGGCGACGGAATGAGCCGACCATCTCGTTGCCCGGCGGGGGCAGGGCGACGGTGTCGTCCGAGCCGAGCACGACGGTCTGCTCCTGGAGCAGGTGGTCGATGGCGTTTCGGAAGTCGTCGAAGTCGTCGTCTTCTACTTGGAGGTCGCGCGCCAGTTGGCGTGCGGTGGAGATTTCGTACCGCGCATCGGCGAGGTGGCTCAGGATGCGTCCTGTGTAACGGTCGGGCATGATGTAAGTCGGGGTCCGTGGATCGGGGGGTAGGGCACAAAAACAAGAAAGGGAAGACTGCGGCTATTCGCGGCGTTTCCCGGTCGGTTCACCGACTATGCTACAGTATCAGCCTCTTTCACGCGATCAAGCCCCTAATCCCGCGAGCCATCATGCCCACCACTTCGGAAATCCTCGACGCCGCGAAGAAGATCGGCGACATGGTCGCCCAGCACGACGCGAGCAAGCGTCTGGAATCAGCCATCAAGGCGCTGGAGAAAGACCCCGACGCCCAACGGGCCATGACCCAGTTCAACCAGCACCTCCAGGCGCTGGCCCAAAAGGAACAGGCGGGCAAGCCCATCGAAGTGGCAGACAAACGCGCGCTCGAAACGCTTCAGCAGGCGGTGGTGATGAACGTCAACCTCCGCAACTTCCAGATGGCGCAGATGGACTACGTGGACCTGCTCCGCAAAATCGACGAGCAAATCACCGGCGACGTCCCCGGCCCCGGAAGTGACCCGGGGGCAGTTTCCGGGGCCGGGGGCGGGGGGATGTTGGATGCGGCATCACCGTTCGACCTCACGGGGCGGTAACACCGCCCTTGCCTCGACAGAGCCGCGCACGTAAGTAAGCGGTCCCCCCCCGCCAACAGAGCCGCCTCGTCCCCGAGGCGGTCCGCCGCGGCGACGCGGCGGCTCTGCGAAACGCACAATCGGCACGGACGAGAAAGGCAACCGCTTCCTGACGGGCGCGGCTCTTTTAAGGCAACCGCTTCCTGACGGGCGCGGCTCTTTTAAGGCAACCGCTTCCTGACGGGCGCGGCTCTTTTAAGGCAATCGCTTCCTGACGGGCGCGGCTCTTTTAAGGCAATCGCTTCCTGACGGGCGCGGCTCTTTTAAGGCAATCGCCTCCTGACGGGCGCGGCTCTGTCGAACTTAATCCGCGGGCTCGATGCCCAGGTCCTTGACCTTCTTGTTGAGCGTGTTGCGGTTGATGCCCAGGAAGTCTGCGGTGCGGATTTTGACGCCGTCGTTGTACGCCAGCGCCTCGCGGATGAGTTGTCGTTCCACCTCGTTGATGACCAGCTCGTACACCTGCCCGTCGTACACCGAGAACTGCTTGATCGCGTGTTCCGCAAGCCGGCTGGTGATCGCCTCGATGGATTCATCGGTCGTGTCGCCACGCACCTGCTGGGCGTACACGCGGATCTGCAGCGGCAGCAGGTCCTCGGTGAACTCCTCGCTGGTGGACAGCACCACCGCGCGCTCGACGGTGTTCTCCAGCTCGCGGACGTTGCCCGGCCAGGGGTAACGCAGCAGCGTATTAAGCACATCACGCGAGATCTTGCGGACGCCCCGGCCGTTCTCCTTGTTGTAACGGTCCAGGAAGAAGTCGATCAGCCGGGGGATGTCTTCGCGTCGGCTGCGCAGCGCGGGCAGGTTGATGGTCACCTCGTTGTGCCGGTAGTAAAGGTCTTCGCGGAAGTTCCCCTTGCGCACCTCGTCTTCAAGGTCGAGGTTGGTCGCGGCAATGACGCGGACATCGACCTTCACGGTGTTGTGGTCGCCGACACGCTCGAGCTCGCGCTCCTGCAGGACGCGGAGGAGCTTGACCTGGAGCTCGGTGGAGAGCGTGCCGACCTCATCGAGGAACAGCGTCCCGCCGTCCGCCGCCTCGAATCGGCCGACCTTGTCCTTCACCGCGCCGGTGAACGCGCCCTTGACGTGGCCAAACAACTCCGACTCCAAAAGCTGGGGCGACAGCGCGCCGCAGTTGACGCGGATCATCGGCTTGTCGCGGCGGGGCGAGTTGTAGTGGATGGCCTTGGCGATCATCTCCTTGCCGCAGCCGGTCTCCCCCAACAGCAGACACGTGGCCCGGCTGGTGGCGACCTGGCCGATCATCGCCAGCACATCGAGCATCACCGGCGACGAACCGATGATGTTGTCGAAGCGGTACCGCCCGCGGAGGTTGTCCGTGAGGTCCTTCTTCTCCTCAAGCCAGCGCGTCTTCTCCAGTTGGACCGAGTTATGGATGCGCAGGGTCTGGGCGAAGGAGCCCGCGAGGATCTTGATCAGCCGGGCGTCAGCCGCCAGCCGTTCCTCGGTCTCGAACGGGCGGTGGACGCTGATGACCCCGGCATAGCGGTCGCCATCCTTAACAGGCACGCAGATGAAGCTGATCGGCCCCGGGGACTTGGCGGTCAGCTCGGGGTCGCGGGTGCGGTGCAGAAAATCGGGGTGCTTGGTGATGTCGGGGATGACCGCCGGCTGCCCGCTGGCCAAAACCCGCCCGGTCACCCCCTCGCCCACGCGGTACTTGCCCCGCTCCTGCTCGGCTGGGGTCAGCCCTACCGAGGCAATCGTCCGCATCTGGTCCGCCGCCTCATCCCGCAACACCAGCGCAGCACGGTCCAAACCCAGCCTGGCGCTGATCAGCGTCATCGCACGCTGGAACAGTTGGCCTAAATCCGCGCCATCGCCAAGGATTTGGCTGACTTGTTCAAGAATGACTAATTCTTGCTCATGACGATCCATAGAACGCCTATTAAATCATCATTACGCCAACAAAACAAGCGACTTCGAGAGCCGTTGTGCGCACAATTCACGAAAATACCCAAACAAAAACCTAAGACTACGCAATTTTCCATCTTTTTGGTTTCGCGGGGGTTAGCGGGTTGGTTCCCACGGCCCGGCCCGCTTTGTGCGCACGGAACCAGCCGACGGGCCAAGGGTGACAGCCAGACGCTCACCATAGCCGCCCGAGCCGACCCCGCCGCCCCGCGAGCAAGACCATGCCAGCCACCGCAGACCCGACCACCCGAACCCCCAGCCCGCGCTTCACGCATGGGGTTTCCCCGCACCTGCTGGATCGCCTGCTCACCGACCACCGCGCCCACCACCAGCCCCGGATGTGCCGGCTGTGGGGCTACTACCGCAACCGCACCGACCGGCGTGGAGCCGTCCCCCAGGCCGCCGCACTCCCCGCCCGCCGCACCGCAGCACCCGCCGCCGGCCAGCCGGGCCGCGAAGTCGTCATCGAAAACGACATCGCCTGGCGGATCGACGCGATGGTCCAGTTCGCCTTCGGCCAAGGGCCGGTCATCCAGAGCCTCGCCGCCAACCACGACCGCCGCGAACCCATCAACGCCCTGCTCCGCCGGGTCATCAAGGCCGCGGGCGGCGCGGGGTTTTATCACGACCTCTCGCTGCTGGGCAGCGTCTTCGGCCAGGTGCAGGTCCTGGTCCACGCCGACCCCATCGCACGCACCATCTCGCTTGAGCTGCTGGACCCCGCGCGGGTCGTGCCCGTGCTGTGCCCGGATGACTACCGCCAGCTCGACGCGCTGGTGATCGACCTCGATCACGCGACGCATGACCTTGCGTCGCCTTCGCTGCTGTCGCGCATGCGTGAGCGTGTGGTCGGCCGCCCGCC
>JBGTLW010000072.1:0-5776 GCA_041743835.1 Phycisphaeraceae bacterium
CGCCGACGACCGCCGCGGCAGGCATGGCGGCCCGGCAGGCCAGGCCGACGCTCCCGCCCAGCAGGCCGGTGCCGATGATGACGATGCGTTTGGGCTGGGGCATGGCGGTCGGGGTCCGGTGATGCGTGACATTTCCTTGCGCGATACGATATCACGATCCGGGCCGATGGACCGCCACGCGGACCCCGGACCGCCTGCCCCGTCCGGCGGATCGTTTGGGGTCGCGTGTGACGGTGTGCCCCCGGGGTTCTGGCCTTGCCCGCGTTCCCCAGTCGATATCAACCCCCAGCAGCCATGAACATCATGAACGCCTACACCGGAACCTACGAACTGGAGTTTGAGAGGCCGCTCACCGCACTCGAGCGTCAGATCGCCCAACTCGAGGCGCAGAACGACCCCAACCGATCGGGCGTCGGGCTTGACCCCAGCATCGACATCGGGGCGGACATCCGCAAGCTCCGCCAGTCGCACACCGCGATGCTCAAGAAGCTGTACCAGAAGCTCACGCCGTGGAACACGGTGCTGGTCGCACGCCACCCCGGCCGACCCCAGACGATCGACTACATCCAGTCCATTGTGCAGGACTTCACCGAGTTGCACGGCGACCGACGCTTCGGCGACGACAAGGCCATCATCGCGGGCTTTGGACGGATCGAGAAGCACAAGTGCATGGTCATCGGCCAGCACAAGGGCAAGGACACCAAGGAGAAGATCGCGTGCCACTTCGGCTGCCCCCACCCCGAGGGCTACCGCAAAGCCCTGCGGTGCATGAAGCTGGCGGAGAAGTACAACCTGCCCGTTGTCACCTTCATAGACACCCCCGGCGCGTACCCCGGCCTGGGTGCTGAGGAACGGGGCCAGTCCGAGGCCATCGCACTCAACCTGCTGGAGATGTCCCGGCTCAAGACGCCGATCATCTCGGTCGTCATCGGCGAGGGCGGGTCGGGCGGGGCGCTTGGGATCGGCGTGGGGGACCGGCTGGCGATGATGCAGTACGCCTGGTACAGCGTCATCAGCCCCGAGGGCTGCGCAGCGATCCTCTGGAAAACCGCCAACCCGCAGACCAACAGCGAGGCGGCCGAGGCCCTGAAACTCACCGCGGCAGACAACCAGCGCCTGGGCATTATCGATGATGTGATCGACGAGCCCCTGGGCGGGGCCCACCGCAACCCGTCTGCGGCCGCCGATGCCGTGGAGCGTTACCTCATCCAGACCCTGCGCGAGCTCAAGCGATATAAGCCCGACAACCTGGTCGCCAAGCGTTACGAGCGGCTGCGGAGTGTGGGGCAATACGACGAGGTCACCGCATAACACCCTTGCGTGACGTTGCGATCAGTGGAACGAACGCACACCCGTTCCACCACAACAAAGGCTTGCATTGTTAGGTACTGATTCACCTTACACGCGGATCGCGGTGCTGAGCCTGTTGGGCGTTGCGCTCATCTTCGGGGTCTTGCCGTGGATCGCGTGGAGCCAGCCCTCACGGCAGATGCTGTACGCGGAGGAGGCCGGCATCGTGGAGCAGGTGAGTCTGCTGCTTTGGCTCGGGCTCGCCCCCACCCTGCTGCTCATCTTTTGCAGGTGCTGGTGGAAGGTGCTCGCCGCCGCCGTGCTGTGCGTTTTCGCGGCCGGGCGCGAGGCGGGTTGGCACAAGGAGTTTACCGGGGGCAGCGTCCTGAAAATCAGCTACTACTACAATACGGACTACCCACTGGAACACCGGCTGCTCGCCGGCCTGACCGTGGCGTGCGGCGTCATCTGCTTCGGCATCATCTGCCATCAAGCCTACCAGCACTTCATCAAGCGCAAGGCATACCAACAGCCCTGGGGGCAGTTGCTCATTATTTTTGTGGTCGTCGGCATCGGCACAAAACTACTCGACAGAGCCCCAGCAATCTCCAAAGAATCACTTGGGTGGGTCATCCCTGGGATGGCCCGGGAGATGATGCAGTCACTGGAAGAAGGCATGGAGATGTTCCTGCCCGTCCTCGCGGGTGTTGCCGCATGGGCTTGTGTGCGTGGCAAGCGTCCTCCTCCCGCACCGCCGAGGGACCACCAGGCACCTGCGCCCCGCGTTGCCACCGCCGACCCAAGCACCCACCCGCATGGGCACATCATCAACGGATGAACACGCAAGCCGGGTGACTAGCCGAAGCGGACGCGAGGCCTACTACGTTTCCACCCGCAGCAGCAGCACCGTCGCGATGGGCAGATAGATGACCACCGGGAGCCAGGCCGCGGCAACGGGGGGCAGCGTGCCGGTCCCGATGGACAGCATGATGAGCCCATTGCCCCACGCCCCGACGCAGATGCCCGCCGCCTTCACAGACTGCCCCAGCAGGTTCTTCGGCGTCCGCAGCAGGAAGAACGGCAGCCCCATCACCAGGATCAGCACGTTCACCACCTGTAGGCTGAAGCGCGTCCAGATGCTCTGCGTGAGTTTGGCGCGCTGCTTCGCATCGACAGCCTCGTTGCTGCGCATCTCGTGGAGCTCACGGATGGACAAAAGCTTGGGCAGCAGCGTAGCCCGCCTGGCCATCAGCACGCGCGGGCTGAGATTGGATGGCAGGAACCGTGTGGGGCGCGGCTCGATGTCGGCAAGTCGAGTGGGCGATGCGGCGGGGTCCACATGCTCCACGCCGACCTCATACCCCCCCGCGCCGGTAAACAGCCAGCCCTCGCGGCCCACCAGCACGTACTGCTCGGGCGGCGTCGATTCATCCGGCTGGAACGACTCGACCCAGCGGGCCTGGTCGGCCGTGATGCGGCCGATCGCGGCACCGGTCTCATCCCGCCGCATCACGGTGACCAGTTCCAGCCGGTCCTCCTGATTGATAAACCGCCCCGCAGAAAGCAGATTGCCCTGCCCGTCCGCGGCATACCACACGGGGTAATGACGCCCGGCACGCAGTTCGAGGTGGCTCTTGCTCCTGACAAGCTTGTCGGCGTAATCGGGGATGACCAGCTCCTGGATCGGGAACGTCAGCACGTTGAGTGCAAACCCCGCGATCAGGATCGGTGCCGCGATGCGGTACATGCTGACCCCGCTTGCCAGCAGCGCGATCAGCTCACGCGAGCGGTGGAGCTGCACCAGCGTAAAGCCCATCGCACACACCACGATCAGCCCCGAAGCGTTCACATACAGCAGCAGGATCAGCGGGAAATACCACTCGAATATCTTCGCAAGCGTCGCGGGCAGCACCCCGCCATAGTCGGGCGCAAACTCTTTCCCGGCATCTACAAACTCATCAAAGTCCACCAGAAGGTCCACCACGACAAACAAGCTCCCGAACACCGCCGCGAGCACGACGAAGTTGATCAGGAAGGTGCGGATGATGTAGCGATCGAGGGTGGACATGGGGTCGGTGGTTGGGGTCTTGGTGCGTGATGTTCAGGGCTTGGAGGTCGCCGAGGCAGGTCCGCTTTCCCAACAGGTTAGTTCTTAGCAAACCGGCAATACACCCAGCCGGCGACGATGGAGAGGACGACGTTCCCGGTCCACATGAGCGCCAGACCGGGGCCGGGCGCGAGCTTCGCGTGTCCCACGACCCGCGCTCCGCTGTGGATCAGCACCAGCGAGACGATCGCCAACACGAACGACCAGAAGAATACCACCAGCGTCATCTGGTGACGCAGGTAGATGCTCAGCACGGCACCGAGCACCAGCAGCAGGAACCCCGCAACCGCCAGCGCAGCCCGCTGATGCTTCTCCGCGATCACTTCCATCGCGAGGCGTTCGAGCTGCAATCGCAGGTTGTTGCTGCGGTTCTCCACCAGGCGATCCTGCTGGTACGGTGGCCTGCTGGACATCTCCCGGAGCTGTTTCCACGCGGGCACCGCCGCGGGCGAGCGGTCGATGTCCAGCAACGGCCTGGGCCAACGCATACGCGGCAGGCTCAGCGTGGGGTGCTCGGTAAAAGCGAGGTCCGGCCCCGGGTCATACACCCGCGCCTCGTTCAGCTCCATGAGCACCGCAGGCTCTGTGTCGAATTCGCTGGCCTCGAAACGCAGGAAGGCGTCACGGGCCCGGATCGTCCACACCCGCTCGCCCCGCCGATCGTGCATCACCTGCACCGGCCGCTCCGGCGACCCAAGCAGCCTCACGCCCTCACTCTCTCGCCGCGTCGAACCCGCCTCGATCCGGAACACCTCGCCGGTTAACGGGCCGACGAGTTCTACGCCCTGCGTCACCGCGTCGGTCTCAAACCGCTGACGCAGCCGCTCCTGCCCCAGCGCGATCGTCAAGAAGCGCATCCCATCGGCCACACGCTTGTACCGCTCGGGGTTCTTATCCAGGGCCATCAAATCGGTGTAGGACATGAACCGCGGGTCATCCTCGAAAGGGTTGGGTGGCTCGATCGGCCCGAGGTCCAGCGGGTCCACCACCGCGCGCTGCATCCGCCCCGCCGTCGGGTCGTAGTAAACCGAGTCGCGCAGGCGGATGGTGATCCACGAGCGATCGCCCCGGCGGAACAGCAGGGCCGAGGCCCGGCTCGCGGTGTAATCCCACCGCAGCTTGTCCTGCGCGTCAGCCTGACCGAACACCACGCCGGTCAACTGCATCACCTTCTCCGGCGGGAACGGATAGGCCGACGCATCGATCTCGCTGCTGGGCACCGAGCGGGCAGACTCGGCATACAACACATACCTCTGCAGCTTCACCGGCACGCCGTCATTGAGCTGGGATTCAATCAGCGTCAGCGCGTCGGCCTGGACGGTGCGTGTCGCCTTCTTGTAGTAACCCGGGATCACGAAGTTCGACAGGTACAATAGCACCACCATCAGCACGATGCCCAGCATCACCACGGGCATCAGCACGCGGAAATAGCTCAGCCCGCTGGCTGCGCACGCGGTGATCTCGTTGTCACCCGCCATCCTAAGAAACACCAGCGTCGAGGCAAAAGCCCCCGCGAACGGCAGCGCAAAGCCGAGCACCGTCGGCATGGTATAGAGCACGAACTTCACCAGCGACATTGCATCAAGCAGGCCATCGCTCAAGGGCTTGATCGCGATGAAGAAGCTGAGCACCGTCACCATCACCGCTGTGCAGATCAGCAGGATCAGGATCAGCTCTCGCAGGATGTAGCGGTACAGCGTCCAGGGCATGCGCTTCAATCAACCGTTTCAAATGACCTGAAATCCAACTGGGCATTATCGCAGAACCGCGGCATCGGTGCGCGTCGCCAGACTTAGAACTGGTATGAGAAGGGGTGCCATGGTCAACGAGCGCAGCGAGGCAGGCCATGCGTGACACCCATCTCGCGTCATTCATGGCCTGCGCTTCGCTTGACCATGGTACCCGGGCCCATCTCGTACGCGTTCTCGGGCGAGCCCCCGCTCACCGATCGTGCGGGGCAGCTACTTGCCACGGATCGCCGCACGCTGGATCGCCATGAGCTGCCCGATGCCCTTGGCGGCAAGGTCCAGCATCTGGTCCAGTTGCTCACGGGTGAACGTGCCCTTCTCGCCGGTGCCCTGGACCTCGATCAGTTCCTTGCGGTGGTTCATCGCGACGTTGAGATCGACCTCGGCCCGCACATCCAGCGGGTAGTCCAGATCGAGTGTGGGCCTGCCGTCGATGATGCCGACACTGATCGCCGCGACCGGCCCCAGCAGCGGGTTCTGCGTGAGTCGGCCGTCCGCCCTGGCCTGCTCAAGCGCGAGGGCGAGCGCGACCCACGCCCCGGTGATCGACGCCGTGCGCGTCCCGCCGTCGGCGTGCAGCACATCGCAATCGCAGGTGATCGCCAGGCCCGGCATCTTGTCCAGATCGACC
>JBGTLW010000073.1:0-13152 GCA_041743835.1 Phycisphaeraceae bacterium
CGACTACATCGAGGTGTTTTATAATCGCCAGCGTCTGCACTCGACGCTAAACTATATGAGTCCCGCGGCCTACGAAGCAAAGCACCAGGCCGCTTAACCATGTTGTTCCCCGCGCCCGTCACTTGGGGGGAAGCTCAGAATGATTCGTTCTGCTTCAATGTGGCCACGCCTGTGAAGGCGTGGAGATCCGCCCCCGCACCCACGTTGAGCGCTTCGACTTCGAGCTTCAATGTGGCCACGCCTGTGAAGGCGTGGAGATCGGCATGAGGTTTTTGGTGGTGACACGCAGCGGGTCGCTTCAATGTGGCCACGCCTGTGAAGGCGTGGAGATCATCTTGCCTACGAATGCGTGGTGGCGGGCGGTAGTGCTTCAATGTGGCCACGCCTGTGAAGGCGTGGAGATATGCAGCAATTCACAAGCACCCTCTCCGCCCACCTAGCTTCAATGTGGCCACGCCTGTGAAGGCGTGGAGATCTCAAGCGGCGAGCCAACCCGAGCAACTGGCGCACGGCTTCAATGTGGCCACGCCTGTGAAGGCGTGGAGATCCCCGAGTCCCAGGATTGGTTGTTCGCCAAGCGTTCGCTTCAATGTGGCCACGCCTGTGAAGGCGTGGAGATGACAGCCGCCTGCATTGCGGTGACCACGATCTGGATGCTTCAATGTGGCCACGCCTGTGAAGGCGTGGAGATTGTGAACGTGCGGCTGACGCCGCTGCTATAGCCTGGCTTCAATGTGGCCACGCCTGTGAAGGCGTGGAGATGGCGCGGCCGCGACGATCACTCTGGACGTGGTGGTGCTTCAATGTGGCCACGCCTGTGAAGGCGTGGAGATGCGCGTGAGGCCGAATCACGCGGCCATGCACGGGATGCTTCAATGTGGCCACGCCTGTGAAGGCGTGGAGATTTCGTCGTCACGGGCGGGCTCGACGGCACGATCACGGCTTCAATGTGGCCACGCCTGTGAAGGCGTGGAGATAGCGCTGCCGCCTCGAATCGCGGGCCCGCGACGACGGGCTTCAATGTGGCCACGCCTGTGAAGGCGTGGAGATCCCCCGCTCATGGTCCCGCACTCGTGGCAAGGTTTGGCTTCAATGTGGCCACGCCTGTGAAGGCGTGGAGATGAGCGTGATGTGGATGCCGGGGTTGACGTTGAAGTCGCTTCAATGTGGCCACGCCTGTGAAGGCGTGGAGATCGTCGCGTCGAACTCCCAGCGTCGATCGGCCAGCGTGCTTCAATGTGGCCACGCCTGTGAAGGCGTGGAGATCCCCGCCGCCGTCTCCGGGGGCTGGCGCGCCTGGGTGCTTCAATGTGGCCACGCCTGTGAAGGCGTGGAGATGCCATCACCCATGATTCGTCATGGTGGGGGCTTTCAGCTTCAATGTGGCCACGCCTGTGAAGGCGTGGAGATCGGCGGAGCCGACACCCAGGACCACGGCGGAGCCGAGCTTCAATGTGGCCACGCCTGTGAAGGCGTGGAGATCGCGTTGGTGGCAGGGTCATAAGCGACAGGTGAAGAGCTTCAATGTGGCCACGCCTGTGAAGGCGTGGAGATCATCCGGGTCCTTGGCCCACCAGTGGATTGTCAGTGTGCTTCAATGTGGCCACGCCTGTGAAGGCGTGGAGATACGGCCGGGATGTGCATCCCGATCAGCGGCATGGAGCGCTTCAATGTGGCCACGCCTGTGAAGGCGTGGAGATGGGTAGCGGCTCCGCCGTGGGCCACGCCAGCGTCACGCTTCAATGTGGCCACGCCTGTGAAGGCGTGGAGATGCCGACCTTGCTAACCGCCGCAGGGCCATGAGTATAGCAGCGGGTCAGCGAGTGGTGGGGCTTTGGACGAACATCCGGCGTTACACCGAGGCGATATCGAAGACGTAACTCTTGACTTGTCAAAGAGCCCGAGCGACCCCGGGGTTTGGCGTACCACTCCACCGCTCGTTCGGTCATTTGCGAACACCCCGCTGCCATTCAAGCAGAAATACCCATAGCCTTACTCATTATACCTTGTGTCCTGCCGCTGATGAGTTGGTGGAAAGTCAAACTTTCACACAATCAAGGTTCGCACCAGCGGCTCATGTGGGCGGCCCAGCACTTCCATCCCAGACTCCAGGCTCAAGTGAGCCGGACCCAGGTCGAGGATCATCACCTGATCTTCTCGCTGGTGAACATGCTGAGTAATCTCGCTGCGCAGCATCGCCAACTCTCGTTTGGACAGTTCGCACAGAAACACGCTGTACTGCACATGATCGCCTGCGTCTTCGAGCGTCTGGAAGATACGCGTCCGACGCTTGTCATCGCTTACGTCATAGCTGACCAGGTAATGCCGTCGGGCCATGCGAGGACTCTCTCGTGGTTAGCGGGTCACCACGCTGGTGTACGCTGGCACATCCCCACGCAGCCAGCGGGCGAGCAGGCGGGCCTGGATGCGAATGACGGTACGCCAAGCGCAACGGTAGTCGAATACCGGGTGGGTGACGAGTTGATCGAGTCTCGCTTCATAAGCTTGGATGAACGCCTTGCGGCCGGCGGGCTGAAGGATACAGCCGTGCGTGGTGCGCGTGAAATGGCGGTTGGTCACCATGCCGGTGTTGATGGCAGTGATGACGGCCGAATCGACGATGGTGGGACGCAACGGCTCCATCACGTCCAACGCGAGTGCGGGTCGGCCGTGGCGCGGCTGGTGGTAAAAGCCCCACCACGGGTCGAGCCCCTCAGCGACCAGCGCGACGGTGCATTCTTTGGCGAGCATGGCGTAGCCGAACGACAGCATTGCGTTGACCGGGTCGCGCGGTGGGCGGCGATTGCGGCCGTGGAAGTCCCAGTTGGTATCGAGCGAGTTGCCCTTGAGCATGTGAGCGAACTTTTGAAAGTAGAGAGACGCGACGTTGCCTTCCAGACCCAGAAGCGATTCGAGGGACGCTGCGGAGGGGACGCGATCAATGAGGTCCTGCATGTCCGCGAGCGTGCGATCTTGGGGCCGTGCGTTGCGGCGGAGCATGCTACGTTGATTGGCGGCTTTGTCCGCGACAAGCTGCCGTGCGAATGCTAGACACCGGTTCGGGTCGGCTGCGGCCTGAAACTGGGCGGCGCGATCGTAAGCATTACGCAGGCCCTGGCCGACGGTGAGCCCGCTGAACCAGTGGCCGGTCGACAGATACACAACCGGCACGCCTGCCTCACAAAGCAGGTGGACCGTCTGGGTGGATATCTGCACATTGCCGCAGAGTACCACTTGACTCACATCCTTGAGCCGAGCCTCGGCGATGATATCTTTCTGCTGCCGGACCACCAGCCGACTCGAACGTTTCCCCACCGCGGTACCTTGCTCCTGTACATATAGCGGCGTGGCATGATCGCGGGCGGGATAGAAGCGTCGAAGCCCAGGACTGCTCTCCGCTGTAGCTCTCTCGGACATCCGGACATGCTGCGCACCAAGCGACGCTTGGTGATCGCCACCGTCTGCATCATCATCATAATCATCGGTGCCAGCCGAGCGTGTGTGCATCAGCGCAAGCGTCTCGTCTGGCATGCAGATGCCCGCCAGCGAGCAGCCGTTACATTTGGGACTGTCTTCGAGGGGCGGGGGGATGACCGTCTGCTTGGCGGCGAGGTGTGTATCCCGGATGAGCTGACTTGTGCGCGCCTCCAATTCCGTTGTGAAGGGCACATCTACTCGCGTGCGGGAACCAGCAAAGTAGAGCACGCCGTGATCGCAGTGATAGCCCGCTTCGCGTAGCAACAGCCCCTGCACCATGAGTTGCACCCGCTCTGGCTCCCAGCAGCGTTCCGGGTTGTTTGGCACCTTGCCGCGTTTGGTGTCCACCGGCACCGCTTCCTGCCCGTCGGAGCTGACCAGATCGAGTTTGGCATTGATCCCGAGGCGTTCAGAACTAAGCGGCACAGAGCGCGAGACGATAGGCGGCTCATCGCCGTCTCGTGAATTTTTGTGATCCGGTTGCTGCGAGCGATCTGATGCTTGGTCGGAGTCACCTACGGAGTCAGCTTCGGGCAGCACATGGTCGAGCTTGTCCACCCGCCGATGAACATGCCGACCCTCCACGGTGTACGCGTTATCCGCCCAGCGGCCTTCGACATACATGAGGTGGTACCGGCGGGGGCAATAGGCGTACTGATGCACCATGTCGAGCGTGAGTTCACCATCGCCAGCGAGGATGGAGGTGTTGGCGGGCATAGAGTGCTCCGGAAAAGTGTGTCAACTCGATATCGCCATTACACCGAAGCCGACGTGCCGACCGGCACCGATGCTCAGCGGGCCAGCGATCGCGCGCTCGAAGGTCAGACGGACGTGGTATCGCGGGTAGTGCGACAGTTGCTCACGCGGGCGATAGTCTTGAACGTGCGCGGTGCCGGGGATCAGTGGCACACGGCTTAGCTCAATGTGAGCGGGCTGCTGGACACCGGCGTGCTGCAGGGCTTTGCACAGCAGTGATTCGGCGCGGGTCAGTCGCTTATGCTGATTGCCGCGGTGCTGTTTGCGGTCGTCGTAGCCGGGCAGCAACACCGGTGTTGCCGAGGCCCAGACTCGCGATTTGCAGATGTATTGCCGGATCACGCCATCCCGATCCGGATGCTCGACCTTCATCAATCGGACGCCGAGGTCGTCGGTTACATACTTGGATTGCAAGTCTTGGCCGTGGATAATGCCGCCCAGCGTGCTGACCGTATGGCCGTCGCTCTCAAACGGCTCGGTGAGGATGACATTGCGGATTTTGCCGTCGCTGTGCGGATGGCCGATCGACGGGAGCGGCAGGATCGACAAACGCGGGCCGGGTGTCTCCTTCGGGTGCCCTAGAATCATACGATTCACTACATCGTCGCCGAGGGCTTCGATAACCGCAGACGATGAGGTCGCGCTGCGGATCATGGCGACCAGCGACTTGATTTGCGTTGGACGTACTTGTTGGGGCAACTCGGGGTTGTCATTGCGCTGTAACGAGAGTGCGATTGCGGGACGGGCGTTTAATCGGGTGTACGCGGTTTGTACAAAGATGATCTGGCCCGGGTTGTCGCGGATGGTGCCGTCGGATGAAACGCGGTCGAGTGATTGTTGGTAGGCGGATTCAAGTGAGACCAAGCTGCCGTGTGCGGGGCATCGCAGTGTGGTCAGGCCGATGCGCCCCGGTGGTGCTGGGAACCAAGACGTACGCGCGTTCTCACCAGTTGCGGTTGACATCTCACCCACCTCACCGCGCCCGATGGCCAGATCAATTCCCCAGCCAAGGGCGCTGACACCCCTTGCAGCATCGGCGATACACATGGCGTATGGCAGGTCACCTTCTTCCACAGGCCAGCGGTAGGACACCTCGGCCCGCCCGTTGAGATGGCGCGTTAGCATCAAGGTGGGTCGGATGGATTTCCCGGTGCGCAACTGGGCCGGTGAATCGGTGTTGTTATTGGGGACATAAGTCAGCCGTTCCGCGCCGGCCTGGGCCTCTGGGCAAGCGATGACGGGTGGTGGCTGGTGCTCAAGCCAGCTGAATGCAGCCGCCAAGTCATCACTCCAGTGCTGCTTGCTTGCGGCCAGCAGCGCCTGAAACAACCGCATCGGTGACGGGGGCCACTCGGGTACGTCGCCGTCGCCTCGGCCGTGGAAGCGCGGATCAAGGAATCGGATGGTTATGCGTAGGTCAGTCATCTTGGCCCTTCTTCTTAGCTGCATCCTTTGCGGCTTTCACTGCCAGCTTGGGATCAAACTTTTCGTCGGGCCGTCCCTCGTCCACGCCAAACGCCTCGGCGGCGGCAGTGGCATACGCGATCGCGTCCTCGCGTGTGATCTGAAATGGGTTCTCGGTGCCATCTGCACTGATCAAGGTGCGTTTCATCGGCTCGTCAGGCTTGCCGACCAACTGGCATCCTTGGCGTAGGTTCAGCGTCTTGCCGTCGAAGTATGTCAGTGCAACTAGTGCCAGGCCGAGGATGTACTTGCGAAGTTTGTCGGCCTGATCAGCGTCGGGTGTGGTGATATCGCGTAGCGTTGCAAGGTTGAGCGATGCCTCGCGTTTGATCCCGCCGCGGGCGATTACGCCACCGAGTGCACCCGGTGCGGGGACGGCCGCCATGCCGTGCTCAGAGAGTTTCTTCACCGCATCGGGGCTGACCCCGGCGTCGGTGTAGTCGTGTAGGGCTGGGCCGTACTGTGCGGAGCGTTTCAATACATCCACGTCATAGGCACGGATGATTGCGTTAACCAGCCGGGGAAGTTTCGCACCTGTGTCTCGTGAATCCCAGGCACCGAACAAAAGAGAGGTAGGAGCGATCCGGGCCATGGGTAGTGAGTCGCCTTTGAGCCTAGCCTTGAATGCCGCGCGCAGTTCATCAGCCAAGCCGGAGAAACGCACAATCGCGTCAGCGGCACGGTGGCCCGCTTCGAGCAGGTTCACGTAGACCTCTTCCACTTCACCGGTTTGTTTGTCCTTTTGCTCGGCTTTGACCACCACGCGGGGTACGAGCTTGCCCCCGGCGATCGTTGCGAACGCCGGCTCGATGCGGTTGATCTGTGAGGGCACGCTATCGAGCGTGCATACAGATCGCGCATTCTCGCCCGATCCGAATCTATCGATGTTGTAGCTGGGCTTGCCGCTGCGATCGTCTTTTGGCGCAGCATAGGTGGGCGGGAACACGATTTCCTCGCCCACCGGTCGAAGCGGCTGGGTGAGCGTGATGGCCGCCGGGCCGTCCTCGGCAAGCAAGCGGTCGAACGCGGCAAATGAGTCAGGCATGGTTACTCCTAGTGGGGGTTGAGGGTCCGAAAGCTTTGTACTTCCCACCGGTACGTACGACCAGTGGGAAAACGAATTCTTGATGTGACAGTGTCGGAATCAGACCGTGCGCCACGGCGGCGGCGAGGCGAACCGGCAGCGGATTGCACCAGGTCTGGTAGCCATAACGCTCACGGGGCTTGACGGTGATCGGCCTGAAACGCTGGAGACCAACCAGGGTGAACAACTCAACCCCCGGAGCAAACGCTGCAGTGAATTTTTCCGTGGAAAACCCCATGTCGATCGCGGTCAGGCGTGACAGCCGGCTGTCGAAGTAGAACGGCTTAGGTTGGCTGATGGCTATCGCATCGGACAGAAGTCCATCGCATCGGGTATCGCGTTGAGAAACGCACTTCCGCATCCCATCGACAAAACCCATCACGGTTTGCCCGCCCGACCAGGTCTTAAACCCAGACCTTGTTGCCGCCTCGTCTTCCCACCAGTTAAGGCTCATGTCGAATGGTTTGCCTATCTGGATCGGCGGCGAGGGCCGAGAAACGCCGTCGCTGATGAGGATCGGGGTTATATCTGCGTGTAGAAAATAACTGAGCAGATCGTCGATGCTGCCTTGCATATAGAATTGGCTTCCCTCAAACCACCCCAGCGCTTCCTCATCCAGCCGGCTGGCGAGTTCCAGCAGGCCGCAGCAGGCGAAGAACTGGCCGGGGTTAGCGACGTCAACATCGATCGTTAAGGCGGGGGTAGGTTTGGGATCAGGGTCGCTCATCATTCATCCTCCGGTACCAAGGCGTCGGCGCTGGCGGCGATGTCGGCGGACATGAAGACCGCCTCGAGCCAGGCCAGGCCCCAGCGGCCGTGTTTACGTTGCAGGCGGTCGAACCGGCGGGCGATCGCGGCGGGGCTCAGGCGGCTGTCGATTGAATCGCCCCCGTTGGCCAGGTGATTCAATGCCTTGTTAGTAAAGTGAGGCCGTGCGTAGCCGTGGTGCGACCCAATCAGATGCAGCACGAGTTCCCGTTGCGACCCATCCAGTGCTTCGAAGCGCAGGTCGCGGAGCGTGTCGATCATCGAGCGGAACTCGTGGCGGTAGCCGTCGAGCTGTTTACCGTTCATCCCCCTGCGGCCGGGCTTGCCCCATCGCTCCGCCGGTTTGCTGTTGTATACCGCCTTCTGCCAGATCTCTTGGGCTTTGCCGGTGTCGTGGAGCTCGGCGGCGACTTGATAGACCGCCCGCATCGCGGGATCAAGACCCAACGCCTCTGCGGACCGATTGGCGTTAAAGACGACATCCCCGACGTGATCAGCCAGCGGGACACCGTTACTGGCATGAGTGCCCCGCTTCTCGCGCGGGCCCACTAGGAGTAGCAGGCGGCTCGGCTCGCCATTGACATCGGCGTCCAGTACCCACTGCTTGGTCTTGCGCAACCTAAGGCCATCGGTTCTCTCGGCTTCCATCGTATTGATGAGTTGATCCCGCGCCGATTCCAGATCACTAAATTTACCGACGGCGCCCCGCGTTGAGCTGAGTGTACGTGCGATCCATTGATCGTCATCGTCACGGCTCAATAGCACGCGTGAGCGCGGCGACTGGCCTTGGTAGTCCTCATGGTCGGCCACGTCCAGCCTTGAAGGGGGCCCAGAGTCCGGTTTGGGATCAAGCATTCCCTTATCGCTTAGCCCGCCGAAGCTCGCCGGCAGGATTACTATCGCGCCGGTCACGGCCTCTTGAACTTCGTCTACGGCCATCTCTAATAGTCGGCAGATTCTCGTGTCCTTACCCCGGATCGTGACGAACACGCCGGGTCTGGCTCGTGCGTCATCCCCCGCCTCAACTAGTGTCTGACGGGCTTGGGTTAATAGTGTGACAAGGTCTTTGGTGTTTGTGATCCGCAGCGTCTCATGAGTGCGAAGGCGGTGGGACTTGTAGAGTTCGTCCAGCCAGGCTTCAAGCGTCTTATACTCACGGTCATCGGCCTGCCGAGACAGTTGGAGCTCATCTAACTCGGCTCGCCAAGCGATGGTGGTCTCGGGGCGGGCGTCATCTTCGACGCCGTGCAGATACGGCGTCAATTCGTGCGCGAGCGGCCAGGAGTCGCGGATACTGGTTAGCGACCATGCGTCGAGGACCGCCTCGTGCGGGGCCGACCAGATGGGCACGGGTGAAGAGGCGTCTTTGCGGTCTTTGGCTTGCAATCCATCCACGAACTTTCGCAGTGCCGCTGGGGAGACGTCGTGTCGGCCGTCGTCATCCATCGGCAGTGCATTCAGCAGTTCGAGTGTCCGGACGACCGCTGCGTCAAACGAACCGGGCTTGAGTGACTTGGGCTGCGTGGATTCGTGTACCAGATCGACGCGGGCAGGCTGCTCAGCGTCACCGCGACGATTCACCCGTCCCAGCCTTTGGACCAGGCTGTCGAGTGATGTGGCATCGCAGACCAGATGGTCTGCGTCGAAGTCCGCCCCGACTTCGCCAGCAGACGTCGAGACGAGGTAGTGCGTCCTCTCAATGGCTGCTTCACGATCGGTCAATACCTGGAGCACCGGCCCATCAGCTAATCGGTCACGTTCGTAGCCCCGGATCGTTCCGGTCAGCAGCGCCACTCGTTCTCGTCCGATGCCATGCATCTTGCCAGTGAGTTCTGACGCAACTTTCGCAGCATCATCGGGCGTACGCACATAAACGATCACTCGATTGGTGCCGGTTTCGTGCGCCGCCGCCAACGCTGCGAGGAGCTTGATGTGCCCACGCTTCTCGGTTGGGTGGAGCTGCAGTCGCTTGGCTGCATGGAGCCGGCGCCGAACCATTGGCTCTGCATGGTCTGCGGCATCAAGGATGATCGCGGCTGGCTTGACGGAGTCTGCGTTAGCCTTCACACTGGAAGTGGCCGACATCGCCAGGACCCTAAGACTCCTCTCGGTAGAAGTATCGCCCGCTTGTAGTCCACGCACGTATTCGAGCAACCGCTGAAACGGCTGGGTTAGGTGAGCCTCATCATGAACGATTAATGCGTCCCTTCCGACGAGGCCGGCCTGCATCGCACACTGTTTCCAACTGGATCGGTAGGCCCCGAACAGCAGACGGCTGCCGATCATATCTACGGTCCCGACAATAATCGCCGGCCGCGCTGCGTTACACATCCACTGCCCGCTGTCAGCCAACTGGCCGCGCAGCGTGCTGATCGACATAAAGTCCTTGCCATCTCCCGCCCTCACTTTAAGTGCCGCGACCACACGATCAAGCATCGCCCGCTTTTCGTCGTCGATGTCAAACGGCGGATCGCCCTCGGCCAATGGCTCGCCCAAAAGACGGAAAAACAGCTTCCTCGCCTCATCCGTCGCTTGGTCCACAATCGTTCGGCGATTGACCACATAAACCAGTCGGCGGGGCACACCCGACGCTCCTGAGGCCAGTGCCAACAACCAGATTGGCATGACGGAGGTCTTGCCCAGACCTGTCGGGATATCCAACGACTCCGGCCATTCCCCAGCGAGGATGAGGTTGTACAGCCGTCGCTGCCAAGGGAAAGGCTTGCCGCAACCCGTGAGTGCCGCAAAGGTTGTGTCGAAGTCAATGGAAAAATCAGTCATCTGACATGTACCCGTTTCGTTCCATTCCAAGCCCGCCGGATCAGTACCCGGCCGTGTTGTTCCTTCATGCGATGCAAGACCTCGTGGTCAACCTCGGGATCGGCCTCAGCCCACCGGCGGGCAAAGCGGCGCTCAAGCGAAGCACGGCCAATCCACCGGCCCCGAGCATGGGCTAAACGCAGCTCACGCAGCGTTCTTAGCACGCACCAGCGCCACAGTCGGGCTCCTGCAAGCCCGTCCGGCAACGCCAGTTCCCCCGCCCAGGGCCAATGCTCCAGGCGTTCCATCGCACATCCTTCCACATCGCCACATCCGTGTGACCCCAGCAGTATGCCACGCCCTCGCTTGGGCCGCTGACAGCAGGGTGGCAGAGCAGTTCACAGTGTAGTATTATGTGATGAGAGTTCAAGTAGTTAACTTGACGAAGCCGGAGATTCTGGCTATTGTCCCTTATAAAAACAACAACCGCCTCGTGAACTGGCGGTAACCACAGCGAGCGGCTTCATTGAAGCATGAGTGTTCATGTAGTTTCGGACCTATCCGCTCGCACTTCCGCGCCTATGAGCGCGGCCTCATTGAACCGGGGTATGGGCAGATTGGTTTTCGGTCGGCACACGTTCGGAGTTCTTAGACATGCCTTGAGACAGAAAAACGGTTCGGCGTCGGGCCCGGCCATCGATTTCGACGACCACTACGGCTTCGCTCGGCGGCAGAGCCCGAGGCTCACGCGGGATGACCCAGTCGGGAGCGACTTGGGCGAGTGGTATCGTATGGCCCTGACATTCGAGCCAGAGACGAACGGTGGCTGAATAAGCTTGTCCGACATTGAGGTTTTGCATCGTGGATTTCATTCTACCCGCATTCCAACGGCTGCAAAGCTTTTCCAAGGGCGATTGTCGGCGCTTGGGATTTGGGCAGCAGGGATCGGTCTTCGAGACGAGTTACGGAACCGCCGCGAAGGTATTCAGTGGGGTAGAGGCTTATCGGCGGGAGTTGGGGGTTTATCTTCGGCTGACCGAGCACCGGGTAACGTCGATTCAAGGGCACGCTGTCCCGCAGTTGCTCCGGTTTAGCGACGCATTGGGCATCATCGAGATGTCTATCGTCTCGCGGCCATTTGTGTTGGACTTTGGTAAGTCGCGGATCGACACTTCTTGGGAACATGAGTTCCGCGACGATCCGCATGTCATCGAGGAGCGGTGGGCGCATTGGGAATCCCAATTTGAGTCTGAGCAGTGGCCGACCGTCTTGGCGATCTACGATGAACTGGGTCGTAAGCACGGGGTTTGGCTGGAAGACCTGCACCCCGGCAACATCGGGTTCTGAAGTAGCTGCACCCGGCCGTTGCAGCCTACACACCAATCAATTGTCATTCATAAAACTCTGCGGCCTCTCGCAGCAGCATGGCAACTTGCTGTCGCAGCTCACTCGGTTCAAGCACCTCGCAGTGAGGGCCGTAGCTGAGGACCCACCATGCGATCTCATCAAGCCCGTCGATCTCAAAACTGGCAGTGATCGAGCCATCCTCGTGATAGTCGATCTGCTGCGATCGGTGCCAGTAGGTGTCGGCAACGGTCTCCGCGACTTTCGGAGTAAACCGCAGCGCGATCCTGCGACGGACCCGGTCGCCAGGGATCATCCGCCAAGCGTGGCCAAGGTAGTCGTCCAGGGAAAATTCCTTCGGCTTCTCAAAGAAGCCGTCGATCGGCTCGATCCGTGTAAATCGAGACAGTCGGAGGGTGCGAGGTTCGCTCCGGCCGTGGTGTAGCCCAATGACATACCACGCGCGCTGCCCCCAATACAGGTGATACGGGTCGAGGCGGAACTGCTCAGGAGAATCTTGCTGTGGATCGCCGTGGGCCGGCTCGTACACGCACCTCAGCGGCAGACATTGGGCGATCGCATGGGACACAGTGGACCAGGCTCCTTCGTTGCCCTCTTGCTCACCGGCAGCCAAGTGGAAATGCACATTCGGTAACATCTCGCCCACCGCATCACGCAGGGCGTGGGGAAGGCCTACTTTGAGTTTCTCCATCGCATTGGCTGCCGGACGAGTCAACGGTAGTTGCTCGGTGCCACCGACTCGCTCGGCTAGAAGCAATAGAGCACAAGCTTCTTCGGGTGTGAGGTCAAGCGCTGGCAGAAAGAATCCCGGCTGAATACGGTAACCGCCGGTGTCTGCATCAAACAGCACTGGTACACCTCCGTCACGCAGACGGTCCAAGTCGCGGTAGACCGTGCGCTCACCAACTTCTAGATGCTCGGCAATCAAGGGGGCCCGCCAGTGACGGTCCCCCTGAATCATCGTGAGGAGCCTCAATAACCGCCCCAATAAAGTTGCTTGCCCGGCCATTCACGAAGTATCGTGCGAAAATCCATCGTGTGCAACTTGGCCACTATCCTGAGCGGGGGCCAAACAGATATCTACGATGACGCCTGCTACCTGGGTACGTACCGATCAATCGCATCAATCAAACCAATCGTCCCCATGGACACCAGATCCTCCACATCGTGATACACCCCCATCCCCGTCACCTTAGCCATCTTCGCCGCCACCTGCTTCACCATTGGAAGCTCATGCATCGCCACCCGGTTGCGATTCTCCGGAGTCCGTTCCGCCCAATATACCGCCCAAGCTTCGCTCGTCGTCATCTTGCCTAACCCTTCCCTGAAGTGAACCAACTGAGCTTCCCCCCAAGTGACGGGCGCGGGGAACAACATGGTTAAGCGGCCTGGTGCTTTGCTTCGTAGGCCGCGGGACTCATATAGTTTAGCGTCGAGTGCAGACGCTGGCGATTATAAAACACCTCGATGTAGTCGAA
>JBGTLW010000074.1:0-2603 GCA_041743835.1 Phycisphaeraceae bacterium
GGCGGGGGCACTTCCGGGGGCGGGGGCATTTCCGGGGGCGGGGGCGGGTTCGTCGCCGTCGCCCTGCCCTGCGAGGAGGTTGTCTGGCACATCCTGCTGCATCGCGGCCATGCTCACCGGCTGGCGCGTGAGATGGAACGCGGTGCCCGTGAGACCCGACAACGCCAGCGCCAAACCGATCACCACCACCTTGCCGCGCGTGCTGCTGAACAGCGGCAGCAGGAGCAGGCCGACCAGCAAAGCCGCCCCCATCAGCATCAGCCCTTCCAAAGCCGCGACACTGATCGTGACCCCCGAGAAGACCCCGCCCGTGCGGGCGATCCACTTATTGAAAAAGTAGTAGTACAGCCCCGGCCCGGTCATGACCACCGCCAACCCCAACAGCATCATGTGCAAACGCCACCGCGTCATCCACGGGCAGAGCACAAGCATCAGCAGCGCAAACGCGCCGGGCAGCACAAGCCCCGCCACAAGCAGGCCCGAAATGCTCTCGTCCAGCCGACCACGCCCGAGTATTGCCCCCGCCACGATCAGGCCCAGAAACACAACGACGGTGGGCACAAGCTGGAGCGCCCACGCGACACGCCGATCCTCACACGCGGGCAACCGCAGCCGGATCAGGCGCGGCGAGAGCAAGACGAACAACGGCATGAGCGCGACAAGCACCATGGCGCTGGCGTGCGTGCCGACCGACGCCAGCGCGAAGAACACCCAGCCGAGCCAGGCGATTCGGCGATCGGTCCGCAGCCAGCAGAAGAGGCAGCCCATCGCCATGGTCACGAAGAACCAGGTGAGCATGTACATCTTCGCGTCGCGGCTGTGGATCATCAGCCAAGCCGAGCACATGGCAATCAGGGCCGCGAGCAGGGAGGCCCGCCTGGACAGCAGTTGCCTGGCTGTGAAGTAGATCGCCGGGATCATCAGCACCCCGGCCGTGGCGGGGATGATGCGCATCATCGCGGGCGTGAGATAGGTGACCTGCCCGAGCAGCCAGTAGAGCTGATAGAAGATCGGCGGGAAGCCGTCGTACTGGAGATACTCCAGCAGCTCGTAGTACGTGCCGTTGACCCGGGAGAAGGTCGCGCCCTCATCGCCCCAGAGCGTCGGCGTGCCGAGGTTGGTGTAGCGCAGGGCCGCAGCGCCTGCGGTGATAACCGCGAGGACCGCCAGGTGCCCATAGCGTGCGACCACCCCGGCCGCCGCACGGCCGCGGGACGGGTGATCCATGACGCGGGCGATCGGGATCGCCGCGTTCGGGCTGCCGGTGGTGATTGTCGCCATCCGTTAAGGTCTTAACGCCGATCGTGGGCTGTTATTGCTGCGCGGGGGCCTGCTCCGGGGCATGTTCCGCGGGCCGCGGCACGCCATCGTATACAGCCTAGACACAGCAAGCGATAACACCCGCGTTCCGGCGCAAGGTGCCATCCTTTGTTCTTTGGTGGGACGGGCGGGACGCCCGTCCAACTACCTGGGGAATGCGTGGGGCAATGTCTTCACCGGCGTTCAGGCGGCTGCGGCGACCATCTCGGGCAGAAGTGTCCGCAGAGCCGCGACGATGGCCTCGGGGTTCGCATCGCACCACCGCCGGGCGTGGTCGCCGCCCTTGTCGCGTAGGCGGTCGAACGTCGCGATGATCCGGTGCATCAGGGCATCGTCGGTCGGGTCGGTCTTCCAGATACGGATCGCGGCGTGGGCTGTGGGCGACATGTCTTCGCTGTGGTACGCCAGTTCCTCGAACAGCTTCTCACCGGGCCGGACCCCCGTCACCTCGATCGGGATATCCACGCCGGGCTCAAACCCCTGCTGCCGCAGGAAGCGCTCCGCCAATTCGTAGATGCGTGCGGGCTCGCCCATGTCCAGAAGGAAAACCTCGCCCCCCGTGCCACCCGACGCCTCACCCGACAATGCGCCAGCCTGCAAAACCAGGCCCGCCGCCTCGGGGATCGTCATGAAGTACCGCGTCATGTCGCGGTGCGTCACCGTGATCGGCCCGCCACGCTGCAACTGCTTGGCCCAGATCGTCAACACCGAAGCGTTCGACCCCAGCACGTTGCCAAAACGCACCATTGAGTAAGTCGTCCTGCTGCGGCCGTTGAGGTGGCGGATGTAAAGCTCAGCCAGACGCTTGCTCGCGCCCATCACCGACGACGGGTTGACCGCCTTGTCCGTCGAGATCATCACGAACCGCTCGACACCGAAGCGGTCGGCCGCATCCGCGATGGAGCGTGTGCCGTAGAAATTGTTCTCCACCGCCTCGGCCGGGTGGTCCTCCATCATCGGCACATGCTTGTGAGCCGCGGCGTGGAAGATGACCGCCGGCCGGGTGCGTCCCACGAGGTCCATCGTGTGGTCGGCCCGGGTCACATCATGCAGGATCGCCTCGCGGGGCAGGTCGGGAAACACCCGCCCCACCTCCTGATCGATCTCAAACAGCGGGTTCTCCGCGCGCTCGACCAGCAGCAGCCTCGCCGGCCCGAAACGCGCGACCGTCAGCGCAAGCTCTGACCCGATGCTGCCGCCGGCCCCGGTGATCATCACCACCCGCCCCGCCAGGCAGCGCGTGATGGCCCGCTGGTCCAGCGGCCGGGGCTTGCGCTCGATGA
>JBGTLW010000075.1:0-1628 GCA_041743835.1 Phycisphaeraceae bacterium
GTAGGCCTGGGGTGCGGGGTTATTGGCACCGATGGCGGTGGGGGTTGTCGGGCTGCGCCCGATGACAGGCAGGAATGCCTGTCCTACCTTGGGTGCGGGGTGGGATGTGTGGGATTGCCGTTGGGGGTGATACAAACAGGCCCGTGTTTTTACACGGGCCTGTGGAGGGAGTGAGGTTCCCCCCAAGTGACGGGCGCGGGGAAGTGGTGGAAGATGGTGCTCTTCCGCCTCAACCCATGGAGCCCGATCATGACCGAATCGAAGAAGACCCGCAAGCCTCGGCCGACCTACGACGACCAGTTCAAGCGTGACGCGGTCAAGCTGCTTTCCCAGCCGGGCTATACGCTGGCGAAGGCATCTGAGGCGTTGGGCGTGTCGCAGACGGCGCTGTCCAACTGGAAGAAGACGGTGCTGCCCAGGGAGTCGGCGGACCTGGCGGCCGAGAACGCGCAGTTGCTGCGTCGGCTCAAGGAAGTCGAGATGGAGCGTGACATTTTAAAAAAAGCGGCCACCTACTTCGCCAAGGAGTGCAAGTGAGGTACGCCTTCATCCACCAGCAGCGTGAACACGGCGACAACGCCTGGCCGGTGCGGGCGCTGTGCGGGGCGCTCGGGGTCAGCCGCAACGGGTTATATGACTACGTTGGGCGACTGGACAAGCCCGGGCCGCGTGCCGAGCGTCGCGCCGAGCTGGCGACGAAGATCGAGCAGGTCCATGCCGACAGCCGCGCGACCTACGGCAGCCCACGCATCCACCGCCAGCTCCGTGAGGACGGACAAGTCGTCACCGAGAAGACCGTCGCCAAGGTGATGAAAGCCGTTGGAATTCAAGGCAAATCCCCCCGCCCCCGGAAGCCCCGAACCACCGACAGCGACCACGGCAATCCGGTCGCGGACAACCTGCTTGAGCGCGACTTCACGGCGACCGGCCCGAATCAAAAGTGGGTCAGCGATATCACGTACATCGACACGGACGAGGGCTGGTTGTACTTGGCGGTGGTGATCGACCTGTACAGCCGCAAGGTCGTGGGCTGGTCCACGGCCGACCACATGAAGGCCGACCTGGTGTGCCAAGCGACCCGACGCGCGTTGCGTCATCGACTCGGATTGACCGGCAACCTTCCGGGCAACCTTCCGGGGGCGGAAGATAATCTCCGGGGGAACATCCGGGGGCTGATCCATCACTCGGACCGCGGCAGCCAGTACGCCAGCGGCGACTTCCAGCAACTGCTCGATGACTACGGCATCACATGCAGCATGAGCCGCAAGGGCAACTGCTGGGACAACGCCGTGAGCGAAAGCTTCTTCGGCACGCTCAAGACCGAACTGGACGAACCGCTACCAACGCGCGCCATCTCCCACGCCCAGCTGTTCGATTACATCGAAGTGTTTTACAACCGTCAGCGTCTGCACTCGACGCTAAACTACATGAGTCCCGCGGCCTACGAAGCCAAGCACCAGGCCGCTTAACCTTGTTGATCCCCGCGCCCGTCACTTGGGGGGAAGCTCACATTGGCACGTAATGGTGCCGTGACGCTTGATGACAACAACATTACCGCCTGCGGCCCTGTGATACCAGAACCCGCATCTATTGGGCTTGTTTTGCTGGGTAGTGCATTCATTCTTTTC
>JBGTLW010000076.1:0-6193 GCA_041743835.1 Phycisphaeraceae bacterium
GCGCGATGCGCCGGTCGGTTCCCACCCGCCACACAGCCGCTCGACATCGCCGACCAGCGCCGCGAAATCCAGCCGACCCGCCGCCGCCACGACGATGTTGTCCGGGCTGTAGCGCGCCTGGAAGTAATCGCGCATCTGGTCCACGGTGAGGCGGGTGACGGTCCCCTCCGCTCCGCCGGTGCCCAGTACACGGAAGCCCAGGCCGTGGCCCTGGAAGTAGAGCTCGAGCAGGCTGTCTTGCAGCCGCCACTCGGGGCGGTCGTCGTACATCCCGATCTCTTCGAGGATGACGTTTTTCTCCATGTCGAAGTCTTCGACACGCAGCGCCGGCCGGAGCATGTCGCCGAGCAGGTCGGTGGCCTTGGGCAGGAACTCGGGGAGTATCTGGGCGTAATAGACGGTTTGCTCGTGGCTGGTGAACGCGTTGTAGCTTGCGCCCAGCTCATCAAACTCGCGGTTGACATCATCCGCCGATCGGCGGGCGGTGCCCTTGAACATCATGTGTTCGAGGAAGTGCGACACGCCCATGACGGCGGGCTGCTCGTCGCGTGCGCCGGTCTTGACGAAGAAGCCCACGGCTGCGGTGTGGGCCGCGTCGTTGACTTCGGCCAGAATCGTCAGGCCGTTGGGCAGCTTGTGTTGGCAAAAAGTAAGGGGCATGGGCGATGAGCCGAGAGCGATAGGCGGGTGGCCGGGCGTCCGCGCGCAGGTCGGTAGGGCCGCCATGCCTCAGGCTTGTGGCTCCCCGCGGGTCAGGCGATCGCCTGGTTGAGCGCGGTGGCGAACTCGGCCTTGGGCGTGACGCCGACGAACTTCTGGATGACCTCGCCGCCCTTGAAGAGCATGACGGTGGGGATGGCGTTGATCCCGAACTTGACGGACACGTCGCGGTTGGCGTCGGTGTCCACCTTGCCGACCTTCACCTTGCCGTGGAACTCGTTGGCCAGCTCGTCGATGGTGGGGGCGATCATCTTGCAGGGCATGCACCACTCTGCCCAGAAATCGACAAGCACGGGCACGTCAGAGCCGATCACTTCGGATTCAAAGTTGTCATCGGTCAGTTCGAGAACGGCATCAGACGCCATGGACAGTCTCCGGGAATGGGTGTTACGCTTGCGGGCAATGCTTAGCAACGGATTGTAGGCCAGCCCCCATAACGCGGCAAACAGCGGCTGTGAACCTTTTGCCGCACCCCACCCATGCGCCTATGATACGGCTTCAAATACCGGGCCCCGCCACCCGCGACGCCCCCCGCTTCTTTGTTGAACACACGAAGAAAAGTATGGCCAAAAAGAAGCGCAAAACATCGTGGGACAACCTGACCACCGTCGCCACCGTGGGTAACGCCCTGCCCCGGCGGTGCGGCATCGCGACGTTCACCTCCGACCTGACCGAGGCGATTGCCGCGGCCGCGCCGGACCTCAGCGTCTGGTCCGTGGCGATGAACGATCGGCCCGAGGGCTACCGCTACAACCCGCGCGTGTGGTTCGAGGTCAACGAGGGCCGGATCGGCGAGTACCGCCTGGCCGCGGACTTCCTCAACATGTCCAACGCCGATGTGTGCTGCCTCCAGCACGAGTACGGGATCTTCGGCGGGGACTGTGGCGAGTACATCCTCGACTTCATCCGCCGGCTGCGGATGCCCGTGGTCACCACCTGCCACACCGTCCTCAAAGAACCAAACCCCAAGCAACTCGAAGTCATGCGGAAGCTGGGCGAGATTTCGGATCGCCTGGTCGTCATGGCGGAGCGGGCGTTTGACTTCCTCAACGACATCTACGACATCCCCAAAGAGAAGATCGCGCTCATTGGTCACGGCATCCCGGATGTGCCGTTCGTCGATCCCAACTTCTACAAAGACCAGTTCGGCGTCGAGGGACGCAAGGTCATCCTCACCTTCGGCCTGCTGTCGCCCAACAAGGGCATCGAGAACATGGTCGAGGCCCTGCCCGCCATCGTCGCCAGGCACCCCGACACGACCTACATCGTGCTCGGCGCGACGCACCCCGGCGTCATCGCGCACGCGGGGGAAGAGTACCGCATCGCGCTCAAGCGTCGGGCCAAGGAGCTCGGCGTGGCCGACCACATCCAGTGGGTGAACAAGTTTGTCGAGATGGACGAGCTGGTGGAGTACTTGGGCGTCGCGGATGTGTATGTGACGCCCTACCTGAACGAGGCGCAGATCACCTCGGGCACGCTGGCTTATGCGCTGGGCACGGGCAAGGCCACGGTGTCCACCCCCTACTGGCACGCGCAGGAGCTGCTCGCGGATGACCGCGGCATCCTCGTGCCGTTCAAAGACCCCGCGGCGCTGGCCGCCGCCATCAACGGGCTGTTCGAGAACGAGACCGAGCGTCACGCGATGCGCAAGCGGGCGTACCAGTACACCCGGCAGTTCGCCTGGCCGGATGCGGCCGGCCAATACCTGGACCTCTTCGAGCAGGTCCGCGCCGACCGCACCAGCCACCCCAAGCCCTTCAAGGGGTTGCGGCGGCGGGACTCGAAGCGCGAGGAGCTGGTCGAGATCAAGCTCGACCACCTGCGCACGCTCACCGATGACACCGGCATCTTCAGCCACGCCAAGGCCACCATCCCCGACCGGTCGCACGGCTACACCACCGATGACAACACCCGCGCGCTGATCGCGGTGCTCACCGCGCAATCCCACATCCCCACCCGCAGGCAGTACGCCCCGGGCCTGCACACCACGGAGATGATCAGCCGCTTCCTCTCGTTCATCGAGCACAGCTACGACGAGCGGACCGGCCGATTCCGCAACCAGCTCTCGTTCACGCGGCAGTGGGTCGAGGAGCCACCCTCCGAAGACACCCACGCCCGCGCGATCTGGGCGCTGGGCGAGACCGTCGCCCGAGCGACGCAGCGCGGGCACATGGCCGTGGCCGCGAACCTCTTCCAACGCTCGCTCGACGCGTGCCAGTCGATGACCACGCTGCACGGCATCGCCTACGCCCTGATCGGCATCCACGCGTACCTACGGCGGTTCTCCGGCGACTCCCACGCGCGTCGCGTCCGCGAGACCCTGGCACAGACGCTCTTCAAACGCTTCCGCGACCACGGCACCAATGACTGGCCGTGGCCGAGCGACGAGCTCACGTATGCCTCGGCCCAGTTGCCACACGCACTGCTGCTGTCCGGCCGGTGGATGTTCAGCAACGAGATGATCCAGACCGCCCTGCGATCGCTGGAGTGGCTGCACGACGTCCAGACCAACGAGAAGGGGCAGTTCGCCCCCATCGGCTCGGACCACCCCTTCCGCAAGGGCGAACCCAAGCCACGCTTCATCCAGCGACCCATCGAGGCCAGCGCATCGATCGACGCGTTCCTCGAAGCGTACCGCGTCACCACCGATCACAAGTGGGTCGATTATGCCGAGACCGCGCTGGACTGGTTCCTCGGCGACAACGACCTGCACACCCCGGTGTACGACGCGACCACCGGCGGGTGTCACGACGGGCTGATGCCACAGGGCGTCAACCAGAACCAGGGTGCCGAGGCCACCATCGCCTGGCTGCTGTCGCTCATGTCGCTCTACGAGCACAGCCTCGAATCCGACACCGGCACCTCGACGCGCGACGAAGCCAAGCCTGATGCGCCCCACGAAGAGGCGGGCCAGGTCGATGGTGCCGCCGATGTCATCGAGCCCGTGGTGTTGGCCGAGCCGGTGACGCCGTCTGTGTCCAACCCGCTGCCCAGGCGCACGCCGCCCAGGGCCGCGAGCCAAGCAAAGTAGCCGCGGGCTGCACTCATGCGCGTGCCATCGCGCTCACGCAGGTGCGCAGCAAAACAGCGCGGCCGGCCAGTGCCATCCGCGCTGTGTGGTCACTTGTGAGTTTGTTTATCGAAGCCCGCGCTCGCGGTCGGCTTTGCGCTGGGCCTTGCCCGCGAGGCGTTCCGCGGCCGCGGCCTTGAGCGCGACCAGACGCTGGAGCTGGTCGGTCACGATCTTCACCTTGTCGGCCGGGGGCGGGTCCAACTCGTTGAGGTGACCCAGGCGCTTGTTGAGCTGCGTCTCTTCCTCGGTCAACGCGGCGATCTTCACCTCGAGCTTGGCCATGTTCATCTCGTTGATCTTGGCAAGCGAGGGCGACGGCTCGCCCAGCAGCATCGGCAGGTCAACCTGCCCGGCTCGGGCGCGGGGCCGACCACCAAAGCCACGACCACCACCACCGCCACCACCAGCACGGGCGCCACGGTTGGGTCGATTGGAATTAAAACGGCGGGGATTCATACTCATGGCGGGTCTTGTCGTCAGGCGTTAAGGCAGGTCCATCGCCCCCATCGTACTTCACTATTGTCCGTTCCTGTCGGTCCACGTCAACTAGGCACCTCATAATTCACAGAAAACACGCGCCAAACCACCCCCGTTACCCGCCTAAGCCACACCACACAACACCCGACCCCCCGGCTTTCAGACCCGGTCCGACATGTCCACGAGATAAACCCGGCGGGTGTTGGTCGCATCCACCCCGTTGAAAGCAAACCACTTCCATGTCCTGTCCCAGGCCGGGTGAGGGTCCAGACGCAAGACCCCCTTGCCCTTCGGCTCAACCCGCGACCCGGTCCGCAGCAGCATCGTTTCGGTGTCGTTGACCACGTCGATCCAACGCAACGGCACGCTCCCATCACCAAACGCCATCGGCTCGTGCGTGTAGGTGTCGGTGAGGATATGCCGGCCGTTGGGGTGGACCGTCGGGTGCCCGCTGCCGGGTGTGCGCTGGGTGATCTTTCGCAGGTCCGAGCCGTCGTAGTTGACCTGGATCAGCGATAGGTATTCGTCCTTGTCCAGCCGGATGTTGGCGGACAGCCTGGTGCCATCGGGGAAGAAGTTGATGTGGTGCCCGCCGAGCTCCCACCGCGGCGCGGGGACCGCGTCGTACACGTCGCTGCCATCGGGCTTGCAGGTGAGGACATCGAAGCGCACCTTGATGCCCTCCTTGCCGCGCTCGAAGGCATTGAAGCCGGCGGTCCCGTGATGCAGATACCTGCGGACCGTGAAGATCAGCCGATCCCCCGCGGGGGTCCACTTGCTGTGGAAGCCATAGATTTCCCACGCGGCAAGCTCCTGCTCGCTCAAGTCCTTGAGCTCGGGTATCGACAGACGCGCCTCGGCGAGCGAGAGCACGAGCTTGCGATGCCCGGTGTCGAGGTCGGTGATGAAGAGCCCATCATCGTCGCGCGCGCCGATGTTTCGCACGGTGCGGTCGTCTGGCACGACCACGCCATAGCCGGGTTGCGTGCGTCGCATCTTGTCCATGGATGCCGCCGCCGCGAACCGGCCACAGGGCGAGACCTGATACACGCCGCCCGGCCAGCGCTGGCTCTGCCCGGTATGGATGCTCAGCTTCACCACCATCGGCGTCCAGGTCGCGGTGTCCACATCGTTGAACGCCAAATGGTCCGGCCCGGCCCAGTTGAGGTTGCAGCCCATCTGTGGCTCCCACCCCGCTGTGGTCGCCACCACGCGCTCGCCGCCCTCGTGCAGATCGATCAGCACCACCTCGCCGGTCTCGCCCGGCCTCCCCAGCCGGTCCTCAAAAGGCAGGCGGAACACCGCAAGAAAACGCCCATCCGGGCTGACCGGGCTGGTGTCGAAGAAGCGGTGGATGCATCGGCCGGTGTCCGGCGTGCAGCACCACACCGGGACCGCGGGGTCAAAAGCAGTCAGCCGGGGAAAGTGACGGTCCAGTTGAGCGCGGTCGGGCATGGGAAGCGGTCCAGAGTGGCAAAATACTTGTGCGTGAGCATACCAGCGACACGCTAAAGCCGAGGGATCGCCATCCCTCGGCCCCTCCTCGGTCCCTCAAGGCCCACCCCGGACATCGCGGATCACCACGCCCCGGCGTTCGAGCAGGCTGCCCTCGGCCAGGTGCAGTTGAACCAGCGCGATGCGGTAGTTCACCAAAGCCTCCACCTCCGCGATCTCGGCGATGAGCAGGTCGCGCTGCGCCTGCGCCACCTGAAGGGCGGTGCTCGCGCCCACGTTGAAACGCTCCTGCTCCGCCTCCACGGTCTGCTCCTGCGCGGCTCGGGTCGCGGCGGTCGCGGCGATCTGCTGACGCAGGCGCTCGGCCTCGTTGATCGCCAAGCGGACATCCAGCGTCACCATCTGCTCGAGGTTGCTCACCGCGGCGACCGCCTGCTCGCGCGAGGCGCGGGCGGCGAGGTCGCGGCC
>JBGTLW010000077.1:0-2517 GCA_041743835.1 Phycisphaeraceae bacterium
GGTCGGCGATGACTCGGCCGCGCTGCACACCCTCGCTCACGTCGATGAAATCGCTCGCACCATTGAACGCCGTCGAGATCGCGGGCACCCCCATCATCAGCGACTCGATCACCACCTTGCTCGACGGATCGTAATAGCTGGGCAGCACAGTCACATCCGCAGCGGCAAGCAATCGCGCCATCTGCCGCGTCTGCCCGACGATGCGTACCGCGTGACGAATGCCTAGCTCCGCGATCCAGTCCTGATGGCCGTAGCCATACTCACCCGCGAGCAGCACGACGGGCTTGTGCCCCTGATCGATCAGCAGCTTTGTCGCGTGCATCAGCGTGCCGAAGCCCTTGAGCCGCAGGTTCTGCGCCGCGAACAGAAAAACCACCGACCCCTCGGGCACCGCAAAGCCATCGCGCACGCCCTTACGCCACGCGGCCCGCTGTGCCGCATCTGCTGTGGGCATCACCGACGCATTGGGGATGAGCACCACCCGCGATTCTTCGACGTTGTAATGCACACCCATCTGACGGGTCACGTACCGGCTGACCGCGACAATCCGCTTCACCCGCGCGTCGGCTAGCGTCCGACGCTCGAGCGCCAACAGCAGCCGCTGCTTGGGGTCCACGATGGTCGCCAGTTTTTTGAACAGCCGACTGCTCGGCGAGGTGCGCATGGCGACGTTGCGTGCCAGCGTCTCCCGCACCGTGCCCCCGCGTGGCTGGACCACATCGGCCGCGACCGCCATGGTGACCGACAGCGAAACATCGTAGGCGCCCCCGTCGATCTGTTGCCTCGCCCACCGCGCAAACGCCAGCAGCCGGAAGACCGAGGACGATTTCCCCGGCCGCATCGCGTGGATGGTCACGCCGGGGATGTCGGCCTGGCAGGCGGAGCCGGTCACGATGGTGACCGCGTGGCCACGGTCGCGGAGCTGGGCCGCGATCTGCGCGGTCGATCGCTCGTTGCCCCCCGCGTCCGGGTCGAAGCTCTCAATGACGATGGCAATACGCATGCTGACCCTTATGCCCGGTTCGACTCGGCGGGTTGGTGGCGTGCCCTGCCGCGCGGCATCAGCGGGTGGGGCTGGACGCCTCGCCCAACAGCTCGGCCGCCGCATCGTACACGGCTTCGACCGTGATGAGGCCCATGTGACGGGTGGGTCGGCGGCGGTTGGATTCACCCGACGGGTCCAGCGGGCCGGGCGCGATGACCATCCGCTCGTGCGGGAAGTCGATCTTCGTCCACTCGGGCCCGGTCGGGCCGAACAACGTCACCACAGGCGTACCCATGGCCGCGGCGATGTGCCGCGTCCCGGTGTCGTTGGTCACCAGCAGGTCGCAGCGTTTGGTGATGGCTTTGAGCAGACGCAGGTCGATGCCATGAGCCGGCAGATCGTAGATGGGTACTTTGGACGCAGCGATCACAGCATCGAGCACGTCGCGCTCGTCTGGCGAGCCGGTCACCGCGATATCCGCGCCGTGGCGTTCCCGCAGCATGGCTGCGAGCTCAGCGAAGCGCTCGGGCGCCCAGCGTTTGGTTGCTTTCTGCGCCCCGGGGTTGAGCAGGACCAGCGGGCGGGTCACATCGTCGCCGTGGCCAAGCTCTTGCAGCAGCCCGCCGGCGCGGGTGTCATCTTCCGTTCGGGTGAACAGCGACATGGCAGCGTCGGGGTTCTCCGCGCCGAGGTAGCGGGCGATGCCCAGGTAATAATCCAGCGTGGGGACGGGGAGGAATCGGCCACGCGCTTTGCGCGGCAGGAGGAGGTCGGTGAGCAGCATACCCCGGCCGTCGCGCTCGTAACCGACCCGCCGGGGTATGCCGCTCATCGCCGCAAGCGCCGCGGTGCGGAAGCTGTTGGGCAGCAGCACCGCGAGGTCGAAATCCATCCGCGAGATGCGTCGAGCCAGGCCGAAAGCGCCGCGCCCCTTGCCCGCCGGGTGGATGATGACCTCGTCCAGATGCGGCATGGGGTCGAGCACCGGGGCCAACGGCTCGCGCACCAGGGCCGCGATGTGGGCCTTGGGCCACAACACACGCAGAGCCCGCAGCGTCGGCGTCGCCATCACGACATCACCCAGCCACGTCGGCAGGAAGACCAAGGCACGGGATGGGGCGGAGCGGTCGGCGGGCGGCATGTCGCGCGATTGTAACGGGTGGGAATCGGTCGGGGTGTGGGGTGGGGCGGGGCCGCGTGGAGCACGGGGCCTGACGGCCCGCGCTAAAAAGTGCGATGCGACGACTCAGCGGGCACGGCTAAACAGCAGGATCGCGATGGTCGTCAACTGCACGATGATGGCTGTCCCCAGCCAACGGAGCATGAGGTCCAGGTCGCCCTTGGGCGGCATGAAAATCGCGCCCGCCAGACAGATTAGCGCGATGGCTTGCAATGCGACCGCACCGAGCATCAGCGCGTTGAAGTCGCCCATCCCGCTGCGCTGGTTGCGGAGTTCCTGCAGGATCTGCCGCAGCGTGCGCTCGGCCGGTTGGGGCAGGTCCGGCTCGCTCTCCGCCACGGCCGGGGGCGCG
>JBGTLW010000078.1:0-2624 GCA_041743835.1 Phycisphaeraceae bacterium
GGCGGGGCTGGTCGCCACGGGTTGCCGGGTCACGCGCGTGGGCATCCTCTCCACGCCGGGCATCGCGGTCATGATCGACAAGCTCGCCGCCGACGGCGGGATCGCCATCACCGCAAGCCACAACCCCCTGCCGTGGAACGGCATCAAGGCGCTGCGGCACGACGGCGTGGCCCCGCCGCCCGACCAGGCCCAGCAGATCATCGACCGCTACCACGCGGACGCCCCCGCTTACGTCGCGGTCGAAGCGCTCCAGCCCGATCGCATCGACGACACCGGCTGCGCTTTGCATGTGCAGCGGGTGCTGGCGCTGGTGGACATCCCGCTGATCCGCAGCGCGAAGCTGCGCTGCGTGGTCGATTCGGTCCACGGCGCGGGCGGGGATGAGGCCCGGCTGCTGCTCGATGAGCTCGGCGTCGCGGTCGATCACCTCTATGCCGAGCCGACCGGCCTGTTCCCGCACACCCCCGAGCCGACACGCGAGAACCTCACCGAGCTGAGCCAGCGTGTCGCGGACACCGGCGCGGACATCGGCTTTGCGCAGGACCCGGATGCGGACCGCTTGGCGGTGGTCGATGAGCGTGGGCGGTACACCGGCGAGGAGTACACGCTTGCGCTGGGTGTGCTGCACAAGCTTGAGCCGGGCGGCGTGGTCGCGGCCAACCTCTCGACAAGCCGGATGGTGGACGACATCGCGCAGCAGCGCGGCGGCCGGGTCGTCCGCACGGCTGTCGGCGAAGCCAACGTCGCTGCGGCCATGCGCGAGCACGGCTGCAAGATCGGTGGCGAGGGCAACGGCGGGATCATCCTGCCCGCGATCAGCCAGGTGCGAGACTCGATCGTCGGCATCGCGCTGCTCTGCGAGCTGCTCGCCAAACGCGGGCAGCCGCTGGGCAAGATCGTGGATGAGGTCCCCGCTTACGCGATCGTGAAGGACAAGGTGTCGATCGAGGGGGTGTCGATGGAAGAGGTGTACGGCCGGGTGCGCACGGCGTTTGCGGGGCAGCAGTTTGATGAGCAGGACGGCCTACGCATCGACTGGCCGAACCAGTGGGTCCACATCCGCCCCAGCAACACCGAGCCGATCCTGCGCATCATCGCCGAAGCCCCGGACGGGGCCGCGGCTGCGGCGCTGGTCGAGAAGACACGGGCCTGCCTGTCGTGATGCGTAGCGAAAGCGCGCGGCCGACCGCGACAGTCACCACTGCGTCTGCACACGGCCCCGGGTCGAGAGGCGGTCGCCCGACTCCGGCTGGAATACGACCGACAGCAGCGTGGGCCGACGGATCAGCTCGGGGTTGTCGATCCGCAGGCGGAACACATACCCACGCGTGATCGGGTCGAAGTAACGCTGCTGGTCCTCCAGCGTGTGCAACGTGATGTCCCACTTGTAGAGCAGCGGCCCGGCGTCCCGGCCATCACGCCCGACCGCGGCAAACAACTCGCAACGCACCTGACCCGACCGCTTGATCGAATCGCCCATCTGATCGAACAACTCGATCCTCGCTTCCAAGATCGGCACCTCATCCTCCAACACAAAACGCGTCGAAGGGTAGATGCGCACCGCGACCGGGTGGGGGTGCCAGGCACTGCCTTGGGTCGGTGTGGCCTGGCCCGGCTGTGTGCTTGGCCCGGTGCTTGGCCCGGTGTTGGGTCGGCCGGTGTTCCCGCTCGGCGGACCACCTTTCGAGCAACCGGCCAACACTACCACCATTGCCAACGCCAATACCACAGCCACGCAGGTCCGGCCCCGGCAAGGCATCGGTTGATTCCACGTCACGCAGCGAGCATAAGCAGACCCACCCACCAGATCAAACCCCCGGAACTCCCCCGCCCCCGGAAGCCCACCGACTGCGTCCGTGGGTTCCCCCGGAACTCCCCCCGGAAACTTAACCACCGCTATCGCCAGACTCTTTGCCCGCCGTGTGCCGATCGATCGATGCCTCGGCCACGACATAACCCAGCGAGGTGAGCGCCAGCACCAGCAACGCGGTGACCGATCGGCTGGCCTCGACGATGGCCGACTCGTGCTCCGGCCAGAGCAGCACCGCCACGGCCGTGACCTGCGCCGCGAGACTGACAAGAAACTTCCGGCTGGTCCATCGGTGGTTCATCATCACAATCCTTTCATCCAAAAATGTGTGTCACATCGCAATGCCCAACGCGCTACCAGCGCACATCACCACTTCACCACGCGCCCCACCGCGCGCTCGATCAACTCCAACACCCGGCCGACCTCGCCAAGCTTCTGCTCATCCAGCCCCGCCCGGCTCATCGCCTCGATAAACGCGGGGTCGTCGCGCAGCCGGGCGGTCGTGCTCTCGATCAATCGCGTGCGATCGATCACCCGCGCCAGGTTCGGGTGGTCCTTCGCCCAGGCGTCCCACTGCCGATCCACACGCCCAGCCACAAGATCACGCAAAGAGTTTTTCATCGGGGTATTCATCAGTCGCGCTCCACGGGTTGTGTTCAATGACGCCATCACCATCCCCCACGTTTAGCCGCGGGCGTCCGCCCGCGCTGCGGTTCGTTTGCCCGTCGGGGGCATGCGCGGACATTCCGGGTGAACGCGCGGGCGGACGCCCGGCGCTAAACGGCGGAAACCCGCGCATCGCGCCCACGCCCCC
>JBGTLW010000079.1:0-2394 GCA_041743835.1 Phycisphaeraceae bacterium
GCTCAAGGAAGCGATCCGTTGCAGGCAGCAGGGCATCCGCATCGCGAGCTTCGCGCTGATCGAGGATTACTGGGGCATGGACTGGGTCGGGTTTATCGAGCGGCTGACCCGGCTGACCCGTGGCGTGGCGTATTACTGCACCAGTGATGACCTGTCGTCCACGGTGATCGAGAGCTACCTGACCGGGCGGAAGAAGAAGTCGTTCATCCACTGAGGCAGGCGGCGCACTTGCGTGTCCTTTGTTTGCGGGCGCTGCCTATGATGCTGCATGTCACAAGGACTTTTTGCTGCGGTACAGGATTTGTTTGATGAGGGGGCGAGTTTCACGACCGTCGAGCCGGACCTGCTGGCGCAGCTCCGCGTGTGCAAGGCGGTGTACCGGATGCGCTTCCCGGTGCGGATGGACAGCGGGAAGCTTGAGGTGATGGAGGCGTACCGTGTCGAGCACTCGCACCACAGGCTGCCTTGCAAGGGCGGGCTGCGCTTCAGCCCGCTGCTGACGCAGGAGACGGTGATGGGGCTCGCGGCCCTGATGACATTCAAGTGCGCGCTGATGGGCGTGCCTTTTGGCGGGGGCAAGGGCGGTGTGGTGCTGGACCCAAGGCGGGTCACCGTGGGCGAACGCGAACGCATCACCCGACGCTTCGCCACCGAGATGATCCGCAAGAACTTCCTGGGCCCATCGCTGGATGTGCCCGCGCCGGATTATGGCACGGGCGCTCGGGAGATGGCGTGGATCGCCGATACCTATAAAAGCATGCGGCCCGACGACATTAATGCGCTGGGTGTGGTCACGGGCAAGCCTCTGGCGCTTGGCGGCCTGCCGGGGCGTGAGGAAGCGACGGGGCTGGGCGTGTATTTCGGCATCCGTGAGATGCTGGCTCACCCGAGGCTGACGCGGGTGGTGGGGCTTGAGCCGGGCGTGTCGGGCAAGCGGTTCATCGTGCAGGGGCTTGGCAATGTCGGCCACCACGCGGCTGAGGCTTTGCACCGTGCTGGGGGGAGGCTGGTGGGGTTGATCGAGTTTGACGGCGCGCTTGCCCGGCCACAGGGCATCGACTACCCCGCGGTGGCCGAGTATCGCAAGGCAAACGGCACGATCCGTGGCTTCCCCGGCGCGGAGACGATCGACGATCCGAATGAGGGGTTGTTGCTTGAGTGTGATGTGCTGGTGCCCGCTGCGTTGCAGAATGTGATCCATGCGGACAACGCGGCGCTGCTGAGGACGCGCGTGATTGCCGAGGCCGCGAACAGCCCGGTGACGCCGGAGGCCGATCACCGGTTGCGTGAGCGTGGCGTGCTGATCGTGCCGGATATTTTTCTCAACGCGGGCGGGGTGACGGTGAGCTATTTCGAGTGGGTGAAGAACCTGCAACACATCAGCTTCGAGCGATTGCTCAAGGGTCATCAGGAGTCTGTCAATCGGCGACAGGTCGATGCGATGCAACTGGTGGGGACGCGATCGTTTGACCCGGCCGAGCGGGATGCGCTGATCATCGGGCCGACGGAGCGCGGGCTCGTACACGCGGCCTTGGAGCAGACGATGGTCCACGCCTTCAGCCAGATCGCCCACCGACACCTCAACCAGCCGACGACCGACCTGCGCAGCGCGGCGATGGCGATCGCGATCGAGAAGATCGCGGAGACCTACGAGCACCTGGGCATTTTCCCTTGAGAAAGTGTGTGAATAGGTGGAACGGGCGTCTCGCCCGTTGTTTGGGCGCAGCCCAAAAGAAGGGTTGCAAGGCGATGGCGTCATGATGGGCGGGACGCCCGTCCCACCACAAGGCACTTCTCACACGCGTTGTGAGTCACGCAAAGCTACTCACGCGTGGTCGGGCGGCTGTCAGTGGGGCAGGGACCACGCATCGGGGTGGCGGTAGATCCAGCCCTCGGTCGCGCGCAGGTTGGCCGGGATTGTGGCGACGCGCCCCGGCTGCTCCAGATCGTGACGCACGAGGAAGGCGCTGAGGCAAGCCAGCACCGCGTCCCATGCATCTTCGAGTGTCACGGCGGCGGCGAGCATGGCGGGGTGGTCGAAGCTGAGGTAGTGCGCGAGTGCTGCGGGTCGGCCGCGGACTTGGCCGGGCGCTTTGGGTTTGCGTGGGGCTTTGATGCCGACATCCCGCGCGGTGACCGACGGGTACACCTCGATGAGGGTGAGCGCAGCGTCGGGCTGCGGGCATTGCGGGAGCAGGGCGGTCCGGCCTTCGGCTAAAAGCTCGTGCAGGAACCTTGCGCCCTCGATGGTCTGCTTGTAGAGGCGGATGTCCAGCGGTGCGAGCGCGGCGCTGCCGGTGGCGAAGGTGTCGCAGGCGCGGGGTGTCTTGCGGTGCTCGGGCAGGGCGGCGGCGATGTGGTCGGCATCGCTCGCGGCAAGGTGACGCAGGATTT
>JBGTLW010000080.1:0-8188 GCA_041743835.1 Phycisphaeraceae bacterium
GCAGGGTGTAGGTCACGTTAAAGCGTCGCGGGTCGGGCACGGCACCAAAGGCGCGCAGCATACCGCCAAGGGCAGGGACATCCATGTCAACACTCCCAAATCAGGGGTTAAACTGTCGCGTGGCCACGCGGTCCGGTCGATTCACAAAGAATCGGCCAAACCCACCGCAGCCGAAGAATCAAGGGCGATAAATGTCTTTGCCCTGCCAAAGTTGCCGATGACCTTCACAACAGTAAAATGGCGGTCAACGGTGGGCCATCTCATACGTATGTAATTTTTCTCAACCCGAGTACCGTCAGCAATAAGCTGCGAGAAAATTTAAAGGCATCATTATGCTCTACTCCCTCATGCGGCTTTTCACCCGACGCTATCCGTTTTTGCGGCCTCGTGCAGTGTTGTTGCGGCTGCTCCCGGATGTACCTCAATCAAATATCGGCAACCCGATCGTAACTCGTGACCAGCTTAAGATTTCCGCGTACCATGCTGGGAACGATCACGTATGTAAATCGCTTTACTGGCTTGGTGATTTTGACCCGTGGGTCGGCAAGACCCTCACCATGCTCGTTCGTGAAGGTGAGACGGCTCTCGACATAGGCGGAAATATCGGTGCAACCGCCCTGCCTCTGGCTCAGGGTGTCGGGCAATCCGGTCGCCTCATCGCTTTCGAACCCATGCCCGACAATGCTGCGATGCTCCGCAAAAATATCGAGGACAACGGCTATCTCCACGCTCGCGTCGAGCACCTCGCCCTCTCCGATCAGACCGGACGCATACACCTCTCCATGCCCAACGGTCAGCCCGGCATGTCCCGCATCACGACCGCAGCACCCGACAGCAGTTACGTCATCGACGTCTCCGCTCAGCGCTTCGACGAGTGGGTGCGTGGCTCCGGAATCGAAACAATCGCTGTCTGCAAAATCGACGTCGAGGGCCACGAAGATGCAGTCCTACGCGGGATGGGAACATGGGTCAGCGAGGGAAAAATTGGCGCTTTCGTCCTCGAACGTCATTTCGCCGGCCCCCCCGAGTCCGACCAAGCCCTCCGCATCCTCCTCGATGCAGGGTATGAAATCTGGCGGATCAATAAAGGCCTCTTTCGCCCCCATTACGCCCGACTTGGCACACGTGGTCGCGGCAAGCCGACCGCTGATTATCTCGCCTGCCATCCCGAGCATGGACTCGCAGCGCGAATGGGGATGAGATAGTGCGAAGCAAAAATTAAGGTGCTTGAAAGCACACGAGTGTGCCAATGCACGGTTTTGTGTGTTTAGGAACGTGTAGGAGAAGCCGTTGACCCCGGCTCTAAGCGGTACTAAGGCATGGAAACGGGGCGGTACCGCAATGGACTTGTCGCTGAGCATCACGCCGCGTCGGGTAAGCGCTCGATGTCCTGTGGGCCGCGCAGGCGGTAGGTGATGCCTCGCCAGGTGATTGTGTTGCCGAACGCGGCACGGCAGATCAGCACGAAGTTAATCGTCATGTACACCGGCGTGAGGAAGCGGTCGATCAGGTGCGTCACGCGCATCTGCCGGGACACGTCCTGACCAAACGCCCGCCGGACCAGCAGCCAGCGGATCGTCGCCCGCACGTGGTCCGCGCCCGCACCGAAGGCCAGCACCGACACGGGTATCCAGAACCCAAACGCCTCCCACCACTCCGTAGTCGTCATCAGCGCCACGACCACCGCGACCACCGCGGACCAGAAGCCGAGCTGATAAAAGCCAAGCAGCAGCAACCCGCCATAGAACAACTTCGGTGCGTACACGCGCGTGATGAGGTACTGGCGATACGCGAACTCGCTGAGGCTCGACCATGTAAACGACGTCGGCGAGGCGACCAGGCACTGCATCGAGAAGTAGATCCGCTTGTCGCTCGCACGGATCATGCGTGTCATCTGATAGTCATCACTGAGCGAGCCCGCCAACCAGTCCTTCAATCCCATCTGCTGCGCGTTGGCGACGGTGATGGCCATCGACCCGCCCCAGGCGTGGTTCCATTCATCGCGCCCGGCAAAGCCCGCGGCACTGGCATTAAGAATACTGCCCAGATGCGACCAGAAGCCCGTCCGGCCGTCCGGCCCACGCGCGGGGATCAACCAACGATAGCCCGTCGAAACGCCGGTCTTCGGCTGGTTGAGCGGCCCGATCATCTCCGACAACCAGTCCGGGCCGGGCACCGCATCGCTATCCGCGAAAACCCAGTACCGCTCCGAACCCCCCGCCGCTTCCAGGTGAGCGATCGCGGCCAAGTGGTTGTGGACCTTCTGCCCCTGTCGTGGCCCGGTCGAGCCGGAGAGAAGCACCGACACGCGATCCGGGTGTGCCTGAGCGAATGCGCACAGCGTGTCATAGGCCGGGTCTGCTTCCGACTCCACAACCAGCAGCACGCGGTAGAGCGGGTAGCTCTGACTGAGCAGCCCCTCGAGGTGGTGCGTGATGGCGGGTTCGAGGCCTTTGAAAGGCACGATGACCACCGCCTCCCAGATCTTCGGGCCAAACCACCTCCGCCGGGGGTGCCGCAGCCGGGTGTAAAACCTCCCGACCAGGACCGGCGCGAGCACGCTCATCGTGCACCAGCCGAGCCAGACCGCTGCGAGGAACCAGAGTCCGGGGGGCAATTCAGGCATTGACCGCTTCAAGCAGTGAGCGACCGGTCATGGCGGCGGGCTGTTCGAGGCCGAGCATGGCCAGCAGCGTCGGGAACACGTCCGCGAGGCAACCGCCCGCGCGGAACTGGCTCTCCGCAGACAACTGCGGGTCCACAATGATGCACTCCACAGGATACAGGGTGTGCGCGGTGTGGGCCGCGTTGGTTTCCGGGTTGAACATCTGCTCAGCGTTGCCGTGGTCCGCGGTGACGATCAGCTTCCCGCCACGGGCCAGCACAGCCTCCACGATCTGCCCCACACAATCGTCCACCGTCTCCACCGCCTTGACCGCGGCATCGAGCTTGCCCGTGTGCCCGACCATGTCGCCGTTGGCGAAGTTCACGATGATCACATCCTCGCAGTCGTCCGCAGCGATGCGGTCCATCACGATCTTGAGCACACCCGGCGCGCTCATCTCCGGCTGAAGGTCATAGGTCGGCACCTGCGGCGACTGCGCCATCTGCCGATGCTCACCCGAGAACGGCTCCTCGCGGTAATCGTTGAAAAAGAACGTGACGTGGGGGAACTTCTCGGTCTCGGCACAGCGGAACTGGGTCAGCCCGTGCTTGGACAAGGTCTCGCCACCGATGTCCACCATCTTCGGCGGCTTGAGGTACGCGACCGACACCTGCGGCCAGCCGACGAACGTCTCATCGTAAGCGGTCATGCACACCCAGCGGATGTCGAGCTTTGGCCCACGGTCAAACCCCTTCACGCCGGTGTCGGGCGACGCGGGGACGTTGCCCTCAAAGTCCGCCTGCATGAACGCGCGGGTGATCTCGCGGGGCCGATCGCCGCGGTAGTTGTAGAAGATGACCGAGTCGCCGTGGCTGATGCGTGTCATGTCGCCGTCGTCGCCGACGACGCGTGGCGTGATGAACTCGTCGCCCTGCTGCGAGTCGTTGGTCGGGTTGTCGTAGAAGTTCTGCATGGCCTCGGCGACGGTGTCGAACGCGGGCAGTTCTTCACCCCGGCCGGTGAGCAGGTCATACGCGCGCTTCACGCGCTCCCAGCGGTTGTCGCGGTCCATCGCGTAATACCGGCCACACACGCTGACGATCCGCCCGATGCCGATCGCTTTGCACTGGGCCTCGACCTGTTCGAGGTAGGCTTTGCCTGTGTACGGCCCGGTGTCGCGCCCGTCGGTCAGGGCGTGGATCAACACCTGGTCCGGGGACAGGTCCTGCGCTTTGCAGAGCTCGAGGCACGCGTAGAGGTGCGTGAGCATGCCGTGGACACCCGCGTCAGACACGATGCCGATGAGGTGGATATCGCCATCGTTATCTTTGGCGGCCCGGATCGCCTCAAGCAGGGCGGCGTTCTCGAAGAAGTCGCCCTCGCGGATGCTGCGGGTGATGCGCATCGACTCCTGATCGACGACCCGGCCGGCGCCGATGTTCTGGTGGCCGACCTCGGAGTTGCCCATCGTGCCGTCGTTAAGCCCGACATCCTCGCCCGACGTGGCGATCAGCGTGTGGGGGTAACGCTCGAGCAGCGCATCGCAGCGCGGCGTGTGGGCGAGTTTGATGGCGTTGAACGCGTCGTGCTCGGGGTTGGGGTTGCGGCCCCAGCCGTCACGGACAATCAGCACGATAGGTTTGGATGTGGTGGTCATGTGGTGTCTCAGCCCCGGCGGCGTCATTGGGTGAACGGATCGATTTTCTTAGCAACGCATTGTAGAGCACGCGGGGCATTGGCTCGAATCGCGTGGCGTTGCTCGTCAAGAAAAAAAAGCCCCGCACTTTCATGCGGGGCTTTGGGGGGTGCGTGAGTTATACAACTCCGAGGCAAATCCGGGGGCGCGGGCTTAGTTCTTGGGGTTGTCTTCACCCAGCAACTGGGCCACCAACCGCGACTCGCCCACCGTCGTGCCGATCTGGTCGGGAGCCTCGGCCCCCGCGGCCAGCGCGACCGCGGCGGCGGCTTCGAGTTCTTCCTCGCGGGAGAGCATCTCGGCCTCGGGCGGCTCGGAGAGCTTGACCACCCGCAGGTTCTGGTAGCTCTTGAAGCCCGTGCCCACCGGGATCAGGTGACCCAGCAGCACGTTCTCCTTCAGGCCAACCAGGTTGTCGCTCTTGCCAGCCAACGCCGCCTCGGTGAGCACCTTGGTCGTCTCCTGGAACGACGCACCGGAGAGGAACGACTCGCTCTGCAGCGACGCCTTGGTGATCCCCAGCAGCAGCGTCTGGCCCGACGCGGGGCGGCACTTGACCGCCTTGGCGGATTGGCCACCATCGGCCTCGGCGCGGGCGTTGAGGTCTTTGATCTGGGCCTTGCTCACGACTTGGCCAACCATCAAACCGGTGTCGCCCGGCTCCTTGACCTTGACCGACGAGCCGACGGACGCGTTGGCCCGGCGGAACTTGAACTTGTCCACCACTTCGTTGGGCAGCAGGTCCGTGTCGCCGGGGTGGTCCACGCGGATCTTGGAGAGCATCTGCGTGACGATCACCTCGATGTGCTTGTCGTTGATGGGCACGCCCTGGGCGCGGTACACGTTCTGGACCTCTTCGAGGAGGTACTGGTGCAGCGCTTCCTCGCCCTTGATGCGGAGGATGTCCTTGGGGTCGAGCGGGCCATCCACCAGCGCGTCGCCGGCGTTGACGAAGTCGCCGGTGTGGACCTGGAGGTGGCGGTCCTGCGGGACGTGGTGGTCCACTTCGAGGCCGGCCTCGGAGCGGACGATGATGGTCATCTTGCCCTTGCGCTTGTCGGAGCGCAGCTCGACGGTGCCGGTGAGCTCGGCCATGACGGCCGCTTCCTTGGGCTTGCGTGCCTCGAAGATCTCGGTCACGCGGGGCAGGCCGCCGACGATGTCCGACGACCCGGTCGCCTCGCGCGGCTGACGAGCGAGCATGTGGCCTGCCTCCACGATCTGACCCTCGGCCACGTCGATACGCGCCTTCGCGGGCAGGTAGTGGAAGTCGAGGATGCTGCCCTTCTCGTCTTCGATGACGATCCGCGGGTGCATCTCGCCCTTGTGCTCGATGACGACGAACTGCGTGCCGCCGCCGCCGGTCGCCTTCTTGCCCTTGGACTGGCCCTCGGACTCGCGGCGGACGGTCTCGCCTTCCACGATGTCCTCGAAGCGGACCTTGCCGGCCTTCTCGGCGAGGATGGCGGTACGGTGCGGGTCCCACTGGACCAGCTTCGTGCCTTTCTTCACCGACTCGCCCGGCTTCACCAGGATGAACGAGCCATACTGCACCTTGAACTTCTCAAGCTCGCGGCCCTTGTCGTCGGTCACCAGGATCTCGCCGTTGCGCTTGAGCGCGACGAGCACGTCGTTGCCCTCTTCGTCCTTCACGGGGACTTCGTTGGCATCGCGGATCTCGATCTTGCCGGCCTGCGTGGCGACGTGGGCGGTGTCCAGCGTAGAGGTGGACGCCACGCCGCCGGTGTGGAACGTACGCATGGTGAGCTGGGTGCCCGGCTCGCCGATGGACTGGGCGCCGATGATGCCGACCGCAAGCCCGTGCTCCACGAGCATGCCGGTGGACAGGTCCTGGCCGTAGCACAGGGCACAGAGGCCGTGCTCGGTGTCGCAGGTCAGCGCGGAGCGGACGGAGACCTGGTCGATGCCCAGTGCCTCGATCGCGCGGGCCGCGTCATCGGTGATGATCTGGTCTGCTTCGACGATGAGCTTGTCGGTGATAGGGTTGCGGATCGTCTCGCGTGCGGTGCGGCCGATGATGGACTCGCGGAGCGGGACATCGACCTCTTCGCCCTTGTAGATCGCCTTCTTGGTGATACCGGCCTTGGTGCCGCAGTCGTGCTCGGAGATGAAGCAGTTCTGCGCCACGTCCGCGAGCTTGCGGGTGAGGTAGCCCGAGTCGGCGGTCTTGAGGGCGGTGTCGGCCAGGCCCTTACGCGCACCGTGGGTGGATGAGAAGTATTCGAGGACCGACATGCCCTCGCGGGCGTTGGCCTTGATGGGGGTTTCGATGATCTCGCCCGACGGCTTACTCATCAGGCCACGCATACCGGCGAGCTGCTGGATCTGGCTGACGTTACCACGCGCGCCCGAGTCGGACATGAGCCAGACGGGGTTGAGGTACTTGAAGCCTTCTTTCGAGTCGATCGGCACGAGGTTGCCTTCCGCATCGCGGCGGTCGTTCTTCAGCTCGTTGAGCAGTTCCTTGGTGACGCCCTCGCGGCAGTGGGTCCACAGGTCCAGCAACTGGTTGTAACGCTCGCGCTCGGTGATCGCACCGCCCTGATAGGCCTTCTCGACGCGGTCCACCTTCTTCTGGGTGGCGTCGATGATCTCCTGCTTCTTCGCGGGGATGCGCAGGTCGGTGATGCCGAAGGACAGGCCGGCGATGGTGGCCCGCTTGAAGCCGATGGCCTTCATGTTGTCCAGCAGGTCGATCGTCGCGGGGCGGCTGCGGTAGGCGTAGGTGTCGTCGATGACACGGGCGCAGCCCTTCTTGCCCAGGGCGCAGTTGTAGAACGGCATGCCGTCTTCGAGGATGTCGTTGAACATCAGCCGGCCGACAGTGGTGATGATGCGGCCGGTCTCGGGGAACTTCTCGACCTCGCCCTTCTCGGAGTTCACCACGCCGTGGTACTTGACCTGGCGGGGCTTGACGACGATAGGCTGGTGGAGCGTGATCTTCTTGAGGTCGTAGGCCATGAGCGCTTCGGTCGAGTCCTTGAACTCGGGGAAGTGGCGCATGGCGGCGACGGTTTCATCGTTGAGCTTGCCGGAGCGTGAGATGAGCTCCTTGGCGATCTCCTTGTCCACCTCTTCGGGCATGGTCGTGATGTAGTACACGCCCATGACGATGTCCTGGGACGGGGAGATGATGGGGTTGCCGTTGGCGGGGCTGAAGATGTTGTGCGGGGACAGCATCAGGAGGCTTGCCTCGGCCTGGGCCTCGACGGACAGCGGCAGGTGGACGGCCATCTGGTCGCCGTCGAAGTCCGCGTTGAAGCCGGTGCAGACCAGCGGGTGGATCTTGATGGCGTTGCCCTCGACGAGCACGGGCTCGAACGCCTGGATGCCCATGCGGTGGAGCGTGGGAGCGCGGTTCAGCATGACCGGGTGCTGGTAGATCACCTCTTCGAGGATGTCCCAGACCTCGGGGTCGCGGCGCTCGAGCATCTTCTTCGCCGACTTGATCGTGTCGGCGAGCCCGTGCTCCTTGAGCTTGCGGATGATGAACGGCTGGTAGAGCTCCAGCGCGATCTTCTTGGGCAACCCGCACTGGTGCAGCTTGAGCTCCGGGCCGACCACGATGACCGAGCGGGCGGAGTAGTCGACGCGCTTGCCGAGCAGGTTCTCGCGGAAGCGGCCCTGCTTGCCCTTGATCATGTCGGTCAGCGACTTGAGCGGGCGGTTGGACGAGCCGAGCACCGGCCGCTTGCAGCGGTTGTTGTCGAACAGCGCGTCGACCGACTGCTGCAGCATCCGCTTCTCGTTGCGGACGATGACTTCGGGCGCGTTGAGGTCCACCAGCTTCTTCAGCCGGTTGTTGCGGTTGATGATCCGGCGATACAAATCGTTCAGGTCGCTCGTTGCGAAGTTGCCCGAATCGA
>JBGTLW010000081.1:0-3355 GCA_041743835.1 Phycisphaeraceae bacterium
TGAACTTCTCGACCCGACGCTGTAGCTTCTTCATGGGTTGCCTCTCGATCCTTAAAAGGGTTGAAACATGTGCATGGGACGCCGGAACACCCGGCAAGCCCGAGATTGCACACGAGAGGCAACTCATTCACAACATCACCCGGCCATCTCGCGTCATTCATGGCCTGCGCTGCGCTTGACCATGGCACCCGGCTTCCGTTGCATCGAGTGCGTGCTGCTTGCGGCGTGCGATTGCAACATGTGATTTGCCGCCGGTCGCTGCGATGAGTTTCACCACAACCGTGCGGGGTCCAGCGGCTGGGGCTGTGTCTCGGCCAACAGCGTGGCGTTGCGAGCGATCGCGGCGGCGGGCCAGCCGATGCGGTCGATGTGTTGGACCAGTTGGTGAGCCACATCCGCTTTGCGTGAGCCGTGCGCGATGACGTGCAGGTCGCGGATGAGCGTGGCGTCGCAGCCCATTTCTTTGAGGTTCTGGCAGACCCGCAGGAACATCGGCCGGTGCCGGCAGATGCTCTGGTGGCCATCGAACCGCAGGTGCTCCGGTTGGCCGGGCCAGAGTTCGGTGATGGCGAGCAGTTGCGCCGCTTCAAAGGCCGGGTCTTGTGGCGGCAGGTCTTCGTACCAATAAAGTGGCACGCCCTGTCGGAGCAGGCGGCGTTGGAAGTCGAAAAGGGCTTGTCCGGTGAGGTTGGGGTGCTCGGGCAGATGCTCGATGCAGTATGCGGCCAGCTCTCCCGCCGCCTCGCCGATCGCCCACTCCAGCGGGTGGAGGCGATAGGCGCCGTTGGCGATCTGAGTGACGCCGATGCCCTTGTTCGCGGCGGCGAAGTTGGTGAGTTCGGGGCAGACCAGGGAGCCGAGTGGGATCTGGTACGGCCGGGTCATCTGCACCATGCCCTTGGTGCCCGCCGATCGGTCGTGGATGTCGATCATATATGCGCCGAGGCCGACCGAGTTGGTGAACTGTCGGGCGCGGGCCTGCGGCTGATGCCGGGTGGAGAGGTCTTCCTCGACAACGGTCTGGCAAGCGCGCAGGCGTCTGCCCTCGCGGATGTAGGGCGCTTGCGCGAGGCCGTCGGGCGTGCCGGTCGCTTCGGGCATGGGGCGCAGCTCGGGGTACCCGCGGCCGCCGTCGTCGCGCGGCGCCTCGGTGTGGAGCCAATAGAGGTAAGCGCGGGTAAGCTGGCGTGCGGCTTCAAGCACCTGCTGGGGGTCGGGGTGGTCGATGAAGTTCCCGCCTTTGTAGTCGTTGCTGCCGACGTTGATGACCGCGCGGCTGTGTGGCATCTTGGGGTCGTCGAAGTTGCGATGATCGACAAGGCAGCGATAGAGCCAGAACGGCACGACGCGATTGCCATGCTCGTTGAACGTGAGTTCGAAGAACTTGCCCGGCTGCTGGCGTGTCCCGCCGAGGTTGCCGAGCCTGAACGGCTGGGTATCGCGTAGGTGTTCGTAGTTGTCTGGCTTGGGCACGGTGAAGTTGCCGCCGGGAACAAACTCGACGACCAGGCAATAGGTGAACGACTGGACCGCGTCGGGCACCGCCTCTTCCGGCGCGTGTTCCTCGCCGGTGAGCCAGCGCGGGTCGGCACCGAGGCCGTGGTCCAGCTTGAGCAGCGGGTAGGTGTCGCCGGTCTCCGTGCCGTCGAGGAAGAACGCGGCCTTGAGCGTGCATGTCCGGCTGGGCTCATCGAGGCTTTTGCAGGTGACGGCGGTGACACGATCGCCCTGACGCTCCGCGCCGATCGGCACGTGCCGTGTGAGGATCGTCAGCCGGCCGTTGGCCACAGCTTCAGCAAGCATGTCCTGGATGACGGCGTGGGCGACGTGCGGCTCGGCGGTGACCGTCGAGCAGGCCGCGTTGCCCACGCACAGGTGCTGCTGCGCCGCGCCCAGCGGTGAGAGGCGATAGTTCGTGCGGTAGTGCTCGCGCACGCGGTGGCGGAAGTCCGCGTAGCGCGCGTTCATGATCGTCTCGCCCATCGGGTCGTACAACTCATCGAGCACACACAGCGCCTGGCTGGTCGCCTGGCCACCGATCCAGTCGAACTCGTCGGTCATCACAACCCGGTACCCGCGGTCTGTCGCGGCGAAGGCAGCGGCCACACCGCCGAACCCGCCACCGATGATCGCTACGTCAGCCTGTATGTTCTCATTCATCTCGTTGCAGCCTTCGCTCTGGCGTCTTGTCTCGTGGTTCAATACTTATCCACGCGATACGGTGTCGCGCGGTGTGTGTCGGCGATGATCGCTTGCGGGCGGTCACTATTTGGTTTCCGGTGAGGGGGTTTTCTCGCCCGGCGTAAACAGGTGGATCGCATTCATGTCCGCGAAGAGCAGGGCGCTCTTGATGCGCATCACCTGCGTCTGCCGCGAACCCAGGCTGGTCGTGCGGGGGTTCACGTCGGGCACCTCCTGCCCCCCGAGGTGCTTGGCCCCGTCGATGCTGTACACATCGAGATACACAGCGGCGTGCGCGATCTGCACCTCGCGCGCGTAGGTCGAGACGGCGTACACCCGGCCGGCGTCAACCCAACTGTCGAAGGTGTGCGCGCCGCGTAGGCCGCGCGAGGGCAGGGCCACCCGCGTGATCGGCTGGCGCTCGACCATGTCGAACACGGTCAGGTCCCTGCGGTTCTTTTCGTGGAGCAGCCCGTCACGCACCTGCCCGTCGTGCGTGCGGAACAGCACGTGGCTGGGGTCCTGCCGGTCGATCAGCCATTGGTCGTAATCGCTCTTGCGCCACGCCGGTCCGCGGTAGCGACGCACCTCCACCCAGCGGTCCTCATACACATCAAGGTCGCGGCCACGCCCGAACTGGAAGTCTTCGGGCATCGGCGCGTAACGCACCAGCGTCGGTTCGCGGCTTAGGCGCACCTCGTACAGCCCGTCGAACACACCGCGGTCGTCCGGCATCGCGACCACGCCATCGCTCACACGCACGACGGCCCCCGGCACGGGGGTTTGCTCCATCACCTCCGCGAGCGGCCGCTGCCACGTCACGGCACCGGTCGCCAGATCGACTTCGAGCAGCCGGGCGTTGGTGCTCGCGAAGGCGCCCTGGAGCGTGTAGGCCCGCTCGCCGTGCCAGCGCCAGTGCTCGAACCATGCGCCGGAGAATGTGCGATCCCACTTCAGCTTGCCGTCGTGAAGGTCGATCGCCGCCGCGCGTTGCAGGTTGTTCCCGTTGCGGCCGGCCCGCTCGCCCAGCACGAGGTATGGCCCGACTTGTTGCGGGTGGTCGGCCGTGAATGGTGCCTGCACCGACCACCGTCGCTCACCGGTCGCCACGTCCACCGCCAGCACATGATCCGGGTACACCAGGATCACCGCGCCGTCGTGCAAGTAGTGCTCG
>JBGTLW010000082.1:0-5674 GCA_041743835.1 Phycisphaeraceae bacterium
CGCCGGGTGGTGCTGGATGTCCCGAGCTTCGGGAACCACCCGCTACGGCTGACGCTGCCTTGTGTCGGCTCGGGCGAAGCGGTGCGGATGCTGCACCAGCGCGGGCACGATGTCCTGCCGGTGCTGCGTTACTTCGATGCGGCCACGGCCGCGGGCTTTCTCAAGCAGCCGACGCTGGTCAGTGCCGCGCGGTTCGACCCGGCCGTGCCCCCGCCGGGTCAGGTCGCGGTGTACAACGCCATCCCCCACGCCCACAAGCGCCTGATCCTGCGCGATGGTGGCCACTTCGAGTACCCCGCCCTGGCTGAGCAACAGAGGGTCCGTGACCAGGCCATCGCCCACTGGTTCGATGTGTAAGGGGGTGCCGCGAAAGCGATTGCGGTGGGCTTTACGCATTACTCACCGTGAACTCATCGTGCGGTAACGGGGCGACCCGATCCGATGTTTAGACTGCCTTGCTCTGAAGATCGCCCCGGATCGGCCAAACGGAATTGGCTGGTCGCGTGGACCCGCGTGAGCGTCACGGCGGTCTGATCGGAGCGAGCCTGTGCAACAACGCTACCGCACCGTCTGGATCAGCGACCTGCACTTAGGCGCGCGGGGCTGCCGCGCCGAAGACCTCTCCATGTTCCTCAAGCACATCCGCTGCGAGCGGCTGTACCTCGTGGGCGACATCATCGACATGTGGCGGCTCAAGAGCCGGTGGTACTGGCCCGAGGCGCACAACGACGTGCTCCGCCGCATCCTCAACCACGCCCGGCACGACACGGAAGTGATCTTCCTGCCGGGCAACCACGACGACGCGGCCAGGCAGTTCCACCACCAGGAGTTCGGCGGGGTGAAGCTGCTGCCCTATGCCGTCCACGTCACCGCCGATGGCCGGCGGCTGCTCATCACGCACGGCGACCAGTTCGACCTGGTCGTCCAGCACCAGCGTTGGCTCTCCAAGCTCGGCGCGTTCAGCTACGAGCTGCTGCTGCGGATCAACCGCCACTACAACAACTACCGCCGGTGGATGGGCAAGCCCTACTGGTCGATGAGCCAGGCGATCAAGGGCAAGGTCAAGCAGGCGTGTACGTTCATCAGCAGGTTCGAGGAGTTCCTGATGAAGGAGGCGGCCAGGCAGGGGATGCAGGGCGTGGTGTGCGGGCACATCCACAAGGCCGAGATGCGCGAGCAGAAGGTGTCGGGCAAGCGGATCGAGTATTTCAACTGTGGCGACTGGGTCGAGAGCTGCACCGCCCTGGTCGAGCACGCCGACGGCACGCTGGAGATCATCGACGGGCTGCGGTGGAACCAGTGGTTTGAGGAGGCCCGCTCGTCGCTGATGGTGGAGGAGCAGCCCGAGCCCGAGGCGCTGGTGCTGCCGTTCACCCACCTCGCGGCAGGCGTGCGGGATGCCGGTGCACCGATCGATGCGCGGTTGGTGATGCGGTGAGGGGTTCATGTCGCGCGGGGGATCGTTGCGAGGCGGGGACGCGGGGCCTGACGGCCCGCGCTAAACGAGGTGACGTTAAACTTGGGGGGTGAGTCTTATGCACATTTGCCTCATCACCGATGCCTGGTATCCGCAGATCAATGGCGTGGTCCGCACGTGGACGCAGGTCCGCGATGAGTGCCGGGCCATGGGCCACACCGTCACCGTGCTCCACCCCGAGTACCCCCGCAACTACGAGGGGATGAACAGCGGGAACAACGGCACCGGCCCGAAGCACGACGGCGCAACGCCCATCTTCAAGACCATCGCTGCGCCGCGCTACGATGAAATCCGCCTCGCGCTTTTCCCCAAGCCCAAGGTCCGGCGCGTGCTTGAAGAACTCAAGCCCGACGCCATCCACATCGCCACCGAGGGCCCGCTCGGGCAGGCCGGGCGAAGCTACTGCAAGAAGCGACGCATCCCCTACACCACCAGTTACCACACCCAATTCCCCCACTACCTCAAGCACTACTTCGCCATCCCCAAGTGGGCGTCGTACAAGTTTCTGCGCTGGTTCCATGGCCCGGCCCGCGCGACGCTGGTCCCCACGCCGACCATCGGCCAGGAACTCCAGGCCCAGGGCTTCACCAACATCGTCGTCTGGACCCGCGGCGTCGATACGCAGATGTTCAAGCCCGACCCGAAGCACGACTACGCAGCAGACGGCATCGCGTCCCCGGTCCACATCTACGCCGGCCGCGTCGCGGTCGAGAAAAACCTCGAAGCCTACTGCAAGCTCAACCTCCCCGGCAGCAAGGTCGTCATCGGCGACGGCCCCGCCAAGGCGATGCTCGAAAAGAAGTACCCCGAGGTGAAGTTCCTCGGCTACAAATTCGGCGAAGACCTCGCTGCGCATTATGCCGGGGCCGATGTGTTTGTTTTCCCATCGCTCACCGATACCTTCGGTGTCGTGATGCTCGAAGCAAACGCCTGTGGCCTGCCCGTGGCCGCGTACCCCGTCACCGGCCCGATCGACGTGGTCCAGCAGGGCACCACCGGCCACCTCGACGCCGACCTCGCCACCGCCTGCGCCAAAGCCCGCGAACTACCCCGCCAAACCTGCATCGACTACGCCCACACCAAGAGCTGGCGAGCCTGCGCCCAGATGGTCGTGGACAACCTCGCGGTTCGGTGAGGGTAATAGGAGCGGATACCGCGGCGCGAACAACTCTGGTAATCTGCAGCCTTAAGCTAGGGGCTGCTTATGAAAACGCCGATGGAATCGATCCTCATGTTCGTGGCCGCCGCCGCCATCGGCGCGGTGGGGCAGTTCCTCTACAAGAGCGGCGCAGAGCGGGCGCAAGACGGGCTACTCTCGTATCTGCTCAACGCGCGGATCATCGGAGGGGTGCTGGCGTACATCGCGGTGATGGTGTTATTCGTTGCGGCGTTCAAGCGGGGCGGTCAGTTGACGGTGCTCTACCCGATCTACGCGAGCACGTTTATCTGGGCGGCACTGATTGCGTTGTGGGCCTATGACGTGCCGGTCCGCCCGGTCCACGTCGCGGGCATGGTGATGCTGATCGGCGGTATGTTTTTGATGGGGCGATGATCCCGCTCGCATGGAGCAATCCGACTCACACCCCGACCGCCGACCAATCCGCGCCCGCGGCGCGAGTGTGTTCGCGCGTGCGGCTGAAGCGTTGGCGCGTTTGGGCGTGACGCCAAATGCCATTTCGGTCTCCAGCATGGTGTTTGCTGCGGGAGCATTCTTTGCGTTGTATCTCGCAGACCGTGACACGATGGCGGTCTCGGATCGGGTGCTGTTATTTGCGGCGGCTGTGTGTATTCAGGGGCGATTGATCGCTAATCTGCTTGACGGCATAGTGGCGGTGGAGGGGGGCAAACGATCACCGGTCGGCGAGTTGTTCAACGAGGTGCCCGACCGCGTGAGCGATGGTTTGATCCTTGTGGGGGTCGGTGTGTGGCTGAGTGGCGGCGGGGTCGTACTGGCGTGGGCCGCGACAGCAGTAGCCATCGCCACCGCTTATGTCCGTGTGCAAGGCAAGGCGGCGGGCGCGGCGCAGCATTACGTCGGACCCATGGCCAAGCCGCATCGGATGGCGCTGCTCACGGTGCTGCTTGTTTATGCCGCGTTTGTGCCCGCGAGTTGGCAGAGTCTGGTCGTCGATGGTCAGGCGTGGCACGTGCTCATGGCGGGCCTTTGGGTGATTGTCATCGGATGTCTTTTGACATGCCTGCGTCGGCTGCGGCTGATCGCTATGGACCTGAGGGGTGGTCAACATTGACTACATCGCAGCGATTGTTTGACTTCCGTTTTGCGTTTGATCATCCGGTCACCGTTTGGTTGCTATGGACCGTGCTCGGTCTGTTGTTAGCGGGTGGTTTCGCTGGCCTGATTCTCAAATGCACGCGAGGCAAATCGGACCCGCTCGCCCGGGAAGTGCTGGTACGAACCGCGTCGTGGGCGGTCATTGTCGTGCTGGTGTCGGTGCCGATCCTGCTGGGTGCTTTCTGGGCGATCCTGATGGTGGCGGCGTTGAGCATTTTGGCGTATGTCGAATACAGCCGGGTGACCGGGCTGTTTCGCGAGCGTGCGTTGTCGTGGGCGGTGATTGCGCTGATCGTGTTGATCGGTTTCGCGGTCCTGGATCACTGGTATGACTTTTTTACCGCGATCGCGCCCTTGGGTTTTCTGGTTTTGCTCGCGGTCTCGCTGGGCAAGGGCGATCCCCGGGGCTTTGTGCAGAATGTCGCCATCGCATCGCTGGGCTTCCTGCTGTTCGGGGTGTGCCTGGGTCACCTGGCGTACTTCGCCAACAGCACCGCGTTTCGCCCACTCATGCTGCTGCTGCTTGTCGCGGTGTCGCTCAACGATGTCTATGCGTTCATCTGTGGCAAGACCTTCGGCAAGCGGAAGCTTTGCCCAAAGATCAGCCCCGGCAAAACCATCGCCGGTGCGGTTGGCGCGGTGGTACTCACCACCCTGACGGTCGCGGGGTTTGGGCAGTACCTGCTTCCGGACACCGCGGCCATGCAGTGGTACCACCTGATCGCCTGCGGCATCCTGCTCAGCGTGTGCGGGCAGGTAGGCGATCTGATGCTCTCGGCGATCAAGCGCGACGTTGGGATCAAAGACACCGGATCGCTGATCCCCGGCCACGGCGGGCTGCTCGACCGGTGTGACAGTCTCCTGCTTGCCGCACCTGCCATGTTCCACTTCATCGGCTATTTCAACGGCATCGGCTTGGATCAGGCCACCTGCATCATCACCTCCCCGAACTAAAATGATCGACCACCTTGCGCGACTTTAAGATCCAACCTGCGGGTGACCTTGGCGTTCGGCTCGATCAGAGGCCAGTCGCACTTAACCGAGAGCCCGGCCACATAGCGCACCTCATCCAGTCCGCCGCGTCATTGGGTGTGAAAGCCTATCTCCGCGTGTGGCACCGCTATTCGGTGCACGGCCGGGAGTATCTGCCACAAGACCCGCCGTTCGTGATGATCGCCAACCATAGCAGTCACCTCGACGCGCTGGCGCTTGCGGCGGTAATGCCCGCACGCCAGCGCAGCCGGGTTTATCCTTTGGCTGCGAGTGATACTTTCTTCGCTAACACGCCATCGGCCGCGCTCTCGGCTTTGCTGCTCAACGCGTTGCCCGTCCACCGGAGGCGTTGCGTCCATTACACACTTACCTCCCTGCGCGAGCGCATCGTTGGCGGACATTCAATTTTAATTCTCTTTCCAGAAGGCACGCGGTCGCGAACCGGTGCGTGCGGCACGTTCAAGGCGGGGCTTGGCCGAGTGGTTTGCGGCCTTCCAGTGCCGGTGGTGCCTTGCTGGATTGACGGAGCGTCAACCGCGTGTCCACCCGGCACCCGCCTGCCCAGGCGCATGCCCGTGCGGGTGATCGTAGGGCCGTCATTTACGTTGGCTCATGTGTCCGACGATCGTGAAGGCTGGGAGACCGCGAGTCACAGGGCCCATGCGGCTGTGCTTGCGCTGCGGCCTGACCGCGACGTTCCACCGCCGGGGCTCAGCACGCGCATACAAAGCGAGCCTTGACACGCGAGACGTACTGTCCCCGGCCGTCAGCCGAGGCATGTATCATCGCGGCATGGCCCAGACGCTTACCGAGATCAAGACCCTGCTTGCGGCTTACGGGCTGCAACCTAAAAAACGCTTCGGGCAGAACTTTCTCCATGATGGCAATCACATGGCCAAGATCCTTGCCGC
>JBGTLW010000083.1:0-9361 GCA_041743835.1 Phycisphaeraceae bacterium
GTTCGACTACATCGAGGTGTTTTATAATCGCCAGCGTCTGCACTCGACGCTAAACTATATGAGTCCCGCGGCCTACGAAGCAAAGCACCAGGCCGCTTAACCATGTTGTTCCCCGCGCCCGTCACTTGGGGGGAAGCTCAAGTTGCTTCTGGGAGTACCCCGCTCACTCGGTAGGTCTATCTGTTCCTCTGATGGCATAGCCATCACTACCTTATTGTCCTTCATACATCACCTCACACTCAAACTCACTCTGATTCATACTCACGTCGTTGCTTTCACTGGTAGCTGATCTCTGGTTGGTAGGTCTCGTTCATTCACATACTTGGAGGGGGTCATCCCTCTCCTGCCCGAAGGGCTAAGCCTGGATGTCTGTAGATTGTTGATTAGGGTTAGCTGGTAATTGCATGTTGATCTTCATGATTTGGGCTATCTCGACGTCGTCGATCGTCACCTTCTTCATCGTTATGGTTGTAATCGCGGTAGCTATGTTGATCGTCTTCACTTTGGCTTAAAGTTCTTCTGCGTTTGCTTTGTTCTGTACGGCTTTGATCTTAATGGTTGCAAGTGTTTCAAAAAGCCGCACGACGCTCGATGATCCGCAAGGGTGCTGCTCATTGGCTGAGGCCAGGCAGGCCAGCTTCCGGGTTCGGTGTGTTGTCGTGCAGATGGCTCCCCTACTCAGAATCCGTGGGCATAGGCATCCTCCTGTTGTTCGCATCGGATCAGTCGCCCGTGATGGGTCAGCCCCCGGAACTCATAGAAGTAGCCGCCTCCGAGCACTTTGATCACGGAGGACCTGGCCGCGAGTTTGACGAGCATATCGATTGATGGACGACGGCTGAGAATCCTGTTGTCCTCCGTATTCATATAGGGTCGCTGGTATCGTGGGCCGTCTGCCTCCAGTGCATCTGCCTCGGCCACGCCGCACAACTGTCCACGTGTCATCACGAAGCAAAAGTCAGCCAGGCATTGGACCGCCTCCCCTGTGATCAGCCGACCCCGTCGTACCATCCGCATGATGATCAACTTCGGGCTTTGCGCTTCGATCTCAAGGTCTAGCCACGTGCCCTGGAACGGCTTACCCCAGTAGTGCTGGCGGTCGATGCGGTCGAGCCTACGCTTACACTGGTTGTTCATCGGCGTGCTCATCCGTATCTGCAACTCCCGCGTGCTGGTGAGCCAGATCAAGCTGCTCCGGAGATAGTTGCAGGGCCTCAAAGCACTGGCGGGTTCGTTCCTCAACCCACTGGTCGATATCGAACGGTTCGGCGTCCAGCGTCTTGTCGTATTCATCGGGCAGGCTCTCCTCGAATTCACGGCTGCGTTTCAGCGTGGCCAGTTCTATCTCGATTGCCATCATCCCTACCCGGTCGCTGGCACTGACGCTCTCGGGCAGTTTTTCCAGCCACCATGTAATGACGACTGGCAGGGGGAGGCCGGTCATGAGCGCCAACCTCCTGGCCCTGCGGTGTACCCGCCGTAGGGTAAGCATGCTCAGGTTGCTGATGCTGATGTTGACCGGTGCCTCAGGCATGATCCGATTGCTCCGATCCTACTCAGACCACCTCGACAGCCTCAATCCGTCAAAGTGCAGCCGTCATCATTCGCTGCAATCAAATCAGTCTTGGCTGACAGCAGATTGACGCGCTTCGCGATTGAGCCGGACCTGAGCATCAAGTATTGCCCGCTGTTCACTATCCCCCTCTTGAATCGGTTGACTCGTCGTCAGCAGGTAGCTGATGTAATCACGCAGCGGGACGCCGGACAACTCAGCATTGATCCTGGCCTGACGCCAGAGTTCTGGGCGGATGTCGATGGTCTTATGGGCCAGCATAAATGATCGCTCCGTAAATGCTCAGCGGTTTCTGCATCCGCTTGATTGACTCACGATCAGACATTGGTGCTTTCACTGTTTCTCGTCAGTTTTGGTTAACTGGCCAGAACCATCGGTGACTCCAAAGGTAGCAGACTCCAGCATAGTGCTGTTGGCTGGGTAACTGCCCAGGCTATAATCTAAAGAACTTTTTCACCGGGTCCCAGAAATCAGGATCGTTGCATTGCCATGCGGGGGGAACAACACTGAAATCGATACGAAGCTGATTGATGCTTGGAGTCGATGGGGTTCCTGAAATCGCATCGACCCCCAAGAGTAACAACATGAAAATTGATACCAGCAAGGACGCGCCTATGAGAAGGTAGCCGATCATTGGCACGATGAGCAACAGAAGGCAACCCCCACCGAGCCCAACTAAGGAAAGCCCGAAAAGCACTCGTAACAATGCATCTCCCGCCTGTTCCTGTATCACATGACACGTTAGTACACTGCCGGCATGGCTATATGAGAATTCAGCTTTGATTGGGATATTGTTGATTTCTTGGATAAAGCGCGTGATTTCTGGATGCACGTAATTGTTGGGTGACCCACACTGCGGACAGATCTTGGAATTGATTGACATTTGATGGCCACAGTCTGGGCAATCAACCAACCGCGAGGTAAAGTGCTTTGCAGTCGCCTCTTGTTTTGGCGACGCCAGTGGAGTGACAAGCGCCACCGGCTTGGGGTTCTGAATCCAACTAACATCCTTGACCTGTGTCCACCCAGCATCGCCAGGCTGCCGTATGTAGTCTGTTGCTTTTAGCTTGCCGCTGGCGAAGCAAGCGATCACTTCGTCCTGTGTCATTGGCTTGACACGCGACCCGGATAGAAGAAGCATGTATTCGTCCATGATTTATCCACCCTTCGTGTAGCGATGTGCGGTACTCAATGCGAGTTGGTGGACCTTCGTTGCCAACTCTTTCGGCTGACGGACCTTGGCACGCGCCCCAAATCCGAGCACCCACCATTGGATTTCCTCGAGACCAGAAACCGTCGCTCGGAAGATCGCTGATTGGTCCTTGCGGAACTCGATCTCCTGCGTAGGGTGGTGCTTTGTCTCTGCCACTACCTCGGCAACCTCCGCCGAGAACTCGATCTCGACGTGCCAGTCCCGATCGCCCTTGTAGACTGTCCATGCGTTGCCCAGAAACTCGCGGATGCTGATCGACCTCTCGCAATCAATGGGCTTGTCCAGCATTTCAACCTCCCGGAACCGGGCCACGCGGAAAAGCTTGGTTATGCTGTCACGGCAGTCCTGGGCGACCAAGTACCACGCCTGGCCGGAGAGAATGACACGCAGGGGCTGTAACCTGGGGCGGACGATCTTCTTCTCGTGTGGGCTGCGGTAGACCGCCTTGATCTGCATGCCAGCCAGTAAAGCCGCTTGGATGGTGGCCATGACGTCACGGCAGTGGCTGTGGTCCGCAAGACGCAGCCCGAGTACATCGAATAACTCAGCCGAGTCTCGGATCAGGTCCGCCTGCTTGGCTGGCAGCGTCTGCAGCAGTTTGTCCCGCACCGCCGACACCTCATCCAGCAGCGGTATAGCCCGGCTTTCAGCGATCTGGGACATCACAGCCAGATCGAGGCATTCCCGATCTGTCAAGCCCACCTGCGGGAACCACCAGTCGCTCCGGATGCGGTAGCCCCCGCCCTCCCCAAAGTCCGCGTCGTGATAGATGGGCACACCCGCCAATTCCAGCACAGCGATGTCCCGGTGGGTGTTCCGCTTAGAACACCCGAACCGCTCGGCCAGGCGGCGCGCGTTGTAGCTGGTCGGACCCCGTAGGATCGCGATCATCTGCAACAATCTGTGAAGCCGCTTGCCCCTCATCTGACCGTGTACCCCTGGGGTGATAACGATCAGTGTGCTGGCGGGGGGGTGTCACTAAAGTGGTCACCCCCCTTGTGCGAATCGCGGCGTTCGGTGTAATGAGCGGAATTCCTACGTGAGGTACCCGCCCATGCCCGATCTGCCTGACGCCTACCGCCTGAGTACCTCTGCCGGGCTCCATGTGGTCAAAGGCCGTTTCACCAAGACCCATATGGCTACTCAATGCCGTCAGTTGATCGCTGAACTGGATCAGGCGATCGATGCGACACGCCAACTTGCACCGGCTCGCGATCAGGGTTACCTCACACGACCACGCACGGGGGCCGGCACATTCAACGGTGAAGAGGCCCGGTGGGAACGAGGCCTATGGAAGCAGTGGTATGCAACTGATGCTCAAGCCGTTCCGGGGGCCTGGAGCCGGATCGCGACTTATCAGGAGAATCTGCCTTGTAACATCCATGCCGACGGCTGGGGTGAGATCGATCTGATCGGCATTAATCACACCGGTCTGCCCATCATCATCGAACTCAAGGCACCCAACCCGAACCAGCCCCAGTCGGCCAGCCACGCCACGCCTGCGGGTGCCCTGGTACAGGCCCTGTCCTACGCCGTGGTGTTGCAGGAGAACTGGCCAGCCTTCTGTAAGGCATTTGGTGACCACCTGCGTGAACGCATGGGTATTGCCACCGACCTCCCCGAAACTTTGACCCACGCACCGATCGTGGTGGCCGCGACCCGCATCTACTGGGATGAATGGATAGGCGACACACCGCGTGCGAGGGCAGTGAGTCCATCAACGTGGTCAGCATTTAACGACCTCATTACCGCTATCGAGCAACGCGGATTCCCCGTGTCTTTTGTGTCACTCAATGCTACAGGTGAGGACGTGGACCGCCTGCCCACGGGGATCACCGCCCAAGTCATTAACCTGCCGGGATTGACTGACTTGCTCCCAACTTGAAGGCGGGCTTGAGTCTGGCCGTCTTGTTGAGCATGTAACGACAAAGCTCATTTGCCCCAGCCTTCTTAGCGATGCCAAACAACTGCTCCCACGTGATCTGCTCGAACCGGTCGCGATACGGCGGCGGCATCAGGGTGAGCATCGGCTCGCACACATTGGCCTCGTAACCGTCCCGCACCAGATTGACGACGTAGCCTCGGGTGGCAGACGAATCGGTCTGTGCCATGAAGTCCGCAAAGACCGCGTTGCGATACAGTTGATACAGCAGCGCATCGCGTCGCCGGGCCTCACTAACATCGATGAATCGTATGCCCGGCCACTGGTAGATCTGCACCAACTGATCAATGGTGAGGTCCAGTAGCTTCTTCTTGTCGCGGCGGTAGGTCGGATTCGTGGATGTGAATTTCGCCTCGATCAGGATGAGCACCTCACCGGGCACGTGCAACGCGATGTCCGGTTCTGTCTTAGGCCGTTCTACCGGCAGGTCACTCTCGAATCGCTCGCGGGCTTTGATCAGCAGGCCCCACGGCTCAACACCATCCGGCTGCAATTCCAACCCCCACAGGAAAAGCCTCGGCTCACGCTGGGGTTTGAAGCCCGTGCACAGCGCGACCACATCCGCCAGACACCCGGCCTTCTGAAGACTGCGGAACACAGCCCACGACACGGCATCCTCGCTGCACTCAGACCCGAATCTATGTGCCTCGTACTTAAAGGGGTGCCGCCGGATGTGAGCATCAAAGTAATCGCCGTCGATCAGCAGGTTCCGCTGATAATCGGCGTAGGTGTAAGTGCCGCTGCCATGAACGATAATCCCATGCTCGGGACACGCCACGCCAGACAGTTTCGGCTTACGCGATGGTGGCTTGAGTTTGTACCGACAGTTTCGCACCGGGCATTGGATGCTGCCCGTCATCTTGCATCGCCTCAACGCCGGATCAATCTCGTTAATGCCGTAAGGATTGTCTGGCAGTTGCATCGGATGCTGTACCCCTCTGAGTAAATCGCCGGCCATCAGAGACCACACTGACTTTGTAAGCCACCCATGCTTGCAATCCCCTGAGCACATCAGCACACCACGGTTGGGGGGTACGTTCAATCCAACGGGCGATCAGGGTCTGGTAATCGCGATGGCCCACGGCCACCTCTCCCCTGTTTACTCCCGCCGTGAAAGCATCCCATCTGCCACTTCGCACCATCTCCGCGATATGAAGATTGGGACCATCGACATAGACCAGTAGGAAGCCCGATTTGACGCTGCGTGTTTGAGCGTGGGCACGGGCCGTGGTCAGGTTTCGCATCCACTGGTAGGTTGGCCCGGTGAAGGGACACGGCTGTAATATCTCATCGGTCCTAGTTCCGAAGATCGCCGGGATGTGTTCCCAGTGTCGGATACCTTTACCCGTTAGGGCACAGTGGGCCTCCACCCCATTAATGGGATTGACTTGCGGTTCGTAGTTGCCGTTGCACTGACGTTTACCCTTATTGGCGCCGCTTGGTCGAGGCACCGGCTGGCTGCATGACCCGCCATTGGATTCGGTGAACTTGCACTCGACAAGCACCGTAGCTTTTGGACTCTGAAGCACCGCATCCACCTGAGTGGGCTGGTTGATTTCCTGTAGAGGATTCGCTGGGTCGGACCACTCCAGTTGCACCGACCACGGCCCGTCATCAGGTAGCCCCAATTGGTCAGCCATATCGCCAGCGATCACATCGCGGCTCTCCGCTGGCAGGCACCCCAACGTTCCGAACACATCAATCGCCAAGGCCTGGGAAGAGTGCGGCACGTGGGTGTCGCATTGCCGGTTGCCCCCACGATGCCATGGAAAGCAGGACCACGATGGGATCGCCCCCAAGGCTGCTGGAAAGAGATTGGTTCTGATGCGATCCCATTCGTGCTGGTCCATGCCGTAGAGCATGAATGCACACCACTGACACCAAGGTGGTCACCCCCCCCAACCATTAAAACAGCCCGCCACCCAAGGGGATGACGGGCCGCATGGATGATTGCGTTCAGCCCCTCAGTTCACCGTCACGCCGATCAACTTCTCCGCCTCGGCCCAAGCACGCTGCTTGAGTTGGCCTCCGGCACCCAGTGTGGCGTAGTACACCGGGTCCTTCACCCGCCGGCTCAGTTCACGGTGATCGACATCCTCGGTGATCGCGTTGACCGCGTGCCAGAGGCTACGTGTCCGCCGGCCGGTATTGCCGATGCCGTTCTCGAATAGGCCGGTCCAGCGTTCGTGCTTCGCTTTGACCGGGGCGTAACGCGCAACGTCATCCGGCAGAGGGGCCACCGCCTCGAAGTAGGACCGCAGCCCCTGGGTGTCCATCGGCGTCTTTGCCATGACCCGCATCTCCTCGGTCACCCGGTCGAACGCCCTTGTTGCACGGCCCAGCAGTTTTGCTGCATCCTTGGCCCGGTCCAAAGCGTTGACGTTGTGCCGGATAGCAAAGCCGTGACCCTTGCGCCTGGCGTGCGAGAGCTGATTGGTGCACCACAACCGCAGAGTCGAGCAGACGAAGCCCAGCGGCAGCGAGCCATCGAAGCTATTGGTGAACATCATCGATCGCACCACCGGATCGCCCGGCACGATCTCCACCGGCTCGGGCAGGTCGGCGAACGCGTAAGCGATGCGGCCATGGTCGATGGTCCCAGCCCGCGTAAATTTCGCCCCGGCCTGGCGAACGATGTAGTCAAAAGCCTGCAGCCCCGCGTCGTTGCGCACGATCTGGTACCCCTTGGACACGAAACCGAGCACCCGGCGTTCCCCATCGGGATCAATGCGGATATTGGCCACCCGATCCCGGATGGGCAGCCGTGCCTCATCGTCCGTCCGTAGCGGAACTGACTCGACGCGATAGTCGAGTTTCGCCGCATTGATCATGCGGTTGAGGTCGCCATCGTCCTCGATCCGGACGCCGCCGCGTTGCCAATTCACCGTTGCCGCCATGAGGGTCTCCTTGGTTGAAGTTGCTTAACTCGGAGTACCCCACCAAGGCCCCCGTGTTCGCGGCAGGTGGAGTCACTGTCCGCAAGTCCTAACGCTTCCCGGATGTGCAACTCGACATACAGTCGATTATGATCTTAGTTGTAGTATGAGAGTGGCCAATGCTTTTGTCGGTCGTGATCATCGTGCCATTCCAGAACGTCATGGGGGACTAGCGTGCCTTCTCAAGCCAAGAACCTTAGCCGATTAGAGTTCGCTCAGAAATCAAAGCTCACGGTGCTGCTACATCAGTTAGTACGCAGCTACCCGAAGGGCGTCGGGATAATCCACGAGTTCATCCAGAACGCGGATGACGCGGAGGCATCGACGGTATCGATTGTTCTCGACGAACGCCAGCACGCCAGCAGCCGCCTGCCATCACCAGGAATGTACCGGCTCCAAGGCCCTGCCCTTGTGGTCAAGAATGATGCAACCTTCTCTGATGACGATTGGGAACGAATTCAGAGCACGGGACGCAGCGGCAAATTGCTCGACGCATCTAAGACCGGCCGTTTCGGGCTGGGGTTTAACTCCGTCTACAACGTGACCGATTGGCCGTGCGTGCTCACGCGAAACCGCATCGGCATCTTTGACCCGCACGGCGAAACGGTCGACGGTGCCAGTCGCGATGAGCCGGGTGCTGCCTGGCAACTCACGCCAGAGCTATGGGAGCACTGTGGGGACTTGCTCGCCCCGTTTGAAGACTTCGGGCTGACTGCAGGAGCGGTTGAGATCGCGCACACCGTGTTCCGGATGCCATTGCGAAGTGACCATGTCGCCGACAAGAGTGAGATCTGCGATCAGTCTTTTACTCGCCAGAATTTCGATTCGCTAGTAGGAAAGCTGGTCGGTGAGGCTGGCGAGCTTCTACTTTTTCTCAAACACTTGACAACGATTACCGTTGGCCTGATTACCAGCGATGGGCGAGCCACGGATTTACTCAGGATCCGAACATCAAATATCGCAGAGGTCGCGGAGAAACGCGCCCACGTGCATGACCGACTGCGAGCCGACTACCGCGAAGTGCTTGCCACGCTTCGTGACAGCAAACCAGAGGAGCTTGTTAGTGCGTATGAGCACCAGGTCATCATTGAGCGTCCTGGCACCGAGTCGATTGGGCAGACGTGGACCGTAGTCCAGGCCTTGGTGGCCGGCGAAGATGACGAGCTTCTTGATGTATCCGAACAGATGTACGACTACAAAGAGAAAGCCGTGCCTTTAGTCGGAGCTGCGGCGCTAATCAGCTCCTCTATAGATAAACGTATTGACAATGGGCGGTTGTTCTGCACCCTCCCGCTTTCGTCCGTCTCATCTTTTCTACCCTTTCATATCAACGGGTTCTTCGACCTGCAGCCAGATAGACAAGGCGTGTTTGCCGACGAGGGCGTGGAGGGCAAAGCCGCGGCGGTACGCGTTGAATGGAACCGAGCACTACTTCAACATGGGTGTTCTGAAGTTGCGGCTAGGCTGCTGACCCGGATTGCGACTGGAATCGACCCACTCGAGGATCTGTACAAATACTGGCCTTCCGTGCCGGATGATGAGAGGACGATGTTACAGAGTAACCGTTCACACCACTGCGGGCACGGGTTGGCCGGCTGTGTGGTGGGTGATGGCTTGGACGAGGTAATCGAACAGCGGTCGTCCCTGCTGGCGGCAGGTCTCGCGGATGCTCCAGAAGCGTTCGAGCCAGCGTGAGC
>JBGTLW010000084.1:0-10531 GCA_041743835.1 Phycisphaeraceae bacterium
CGGCGGGGGCAAGAAGCGCACACCACGGGCCGGCGGAAGCTCACACAAAACCGCCTACGCCCACGTCGGCGGCGGCAGCGGCGGTAACGCCGGGGGAAGTTCCGGGGGAAGTTCCGGGGGCGCGGGTGGTAAGTCACGCACGCGCCAGCGTCGCAAGCCCCGCACCCGTGCGTAATCGACGCCTCAGCACAACAATCGCGGCCTCTCGTATACGCAGCGGTCACGCTGCGCGCATAGGCTGGCCGACCGCCTAGAATGCACCCGTCACCCCAGCAGGAGCCACAACCATGCATATGAGGACAGACAACCGGGTGTCGGGGCCGAAGGTCGTGCCCGTCACGTTCGAGCTTGAAGACCCCTTGAGCCTCACCGGCGACCCGACCAAACGCCACGTCGAACTCAAGGCCGCGGTCGGCGAATCCATCCTCGAACTCGCGATGGACAACGGCATCAGCATCGAGCACACCTGTGGCGGCGTCTGCGCCTGTTCCACCTGTCACGTGTACATCGAGCAGGGCGAAGAACTGTTCAACGAGCCCGAGGACGAGGAACTCGACCGCGTCGAGGAAGCCCCAGGCATCCAGCTCAACAGCCGCCTGTCATGCCAGGCCCGCGTCCAGCGCACCGGCGAAGTCAAGGTCCGCGTCCCCGCCTGGAACCGCAACGCGGTCAAAGAAATCCCGCACTGATCAAGGACCTCGGCTCGGAGTCTCCAGAGAAACGCGCCACGCCATGCCGCGGTACACTTACCGACCGGCAGAATAACATCTGATCGTATCCACATGCTTCCTATGGTTCACTTGAGGGATATAGCTATGTGCGCTTTGGAGAGCTCCGGTCTGCTGAGGGGGGTCGCGGTGGTGCTTTTGCTCAGCCTTGCCAGTTGCGCTGCCACGTCCGGGCCAGACATGGCCCGTGCGATTGGCGACGACACACCGGTTGTGTTGGAGCTTCAAGAGGTGCGGACCTGGTGGGAGCTGAGTCAGCAGCCGGGGATCGCGTTGCCGGAGGGGCGGGTTGCGCGGCTGGGGGTCGAAGCGAAAACTGGGCGACGGCTTTCGGGGGTGCTGATGTACTGCTTGATCGAGGGTCCGACCCCGTGGCGAGACACGACGGGTTGGACCGGCCAAGGCCTTGGGCCGTTTGAGGTGAGTGTCGAAGTGCCCGGCAGCAGGTCCAGCGAGCAGTCACTGCTTGAGCAATCACAAAGATTGCCCGAGGAGGCTCCTCCGAAGCAAGGCCGCTGGTTGTACGCCCAGACGATCGCGTTCCCCGAAGCGAGCAACTACCGCGTGACGATCACCATGCGTGAAGGTGGCCGGGTCATCGCACAAGCGACCGTGCGCGCGACCGACGGTCCGGTACATCCGTGGATGCCGTTTGGCTCCGACACCGGTCCTGATGCAGAAGCCGCCATGGAAGCCGACGAAGCATACAACTGGGACTACGAGGCGCATGTCAGCACGCGGAAGGATGGCCTGATCGTCCCCGCATTCGACGGGTCGCAGCCGATCGACTGGCGCCTCGGCGACACCGCGAAGCGACCCGACAAGACGCCGCTGCCACGGCTGATCCCCGAGCATCCCGACGCGGGGCTGAAGCTGACCGTGCTGGACGGCCAACACCTGGCCATCGAATCCGACCGCGACATGATCGTGGCCCGACCCGATTGGCACTACCTGGTCCGCTGGTGGGTGAACGACCGCCCCTATGTCCCGCAGCAAGTTGACGCATGGGCGGACGCCAACGGCATCATGACCACCGGCCGACGCGTGCTCCTGCGGCTGACGATCCACCCCGAACATCTGGACGCGAAGCCCGGCGACCGCATCAGCGTGCAACTGCTCCACTGCCCCCACGGCTGGCAGTTCGTAGCAGACATGGCCATGATGTCGATGGCTCATGCCATGATGGACACACCCCAGCCCCACCGCATGACCAACCGCGTGGATTTCGTGCTCCCACAAACGGATTAGCAGAGTCGCTACGATGGTTGGCTCATGAATCACCGCCGCCCCAATATCGTGATCACCATGGCCGACGATCAACGGCACGACCTGATCGGTGCCCTTGGCCATCCCGTGCTCCGCACGCCGGCGCTGGACCGCCTGGTCAACGAGGGCACGTGCTTCACCCGCGCCCATTGCATGGGCTCGACCCACGGGGCTGTGTGCGCGCCCAGCCGGGCGATGCTCCACACCGGGCGGACGATGTACCACATCCCCGGCAGCATCCGGCGGGACTTCGGCCAGTTCCGCCCGCCCTGCGACACCGATCCGGCGTCGCTCCCGCTGCTCGGCGAGCTGTTGCAGTCGGCCGGGTACCGCACGTTCGCCACCGGCAAGTGGCACAACGAACGCGACTCATTTGCCCGCAGCTTCCAGGAGGGCCGCAATGTCTTTCTCGGCGGGATGGCCGACCACTTCGCCACCCCGGTATCCCAGTTCGCCGACGGGAGCTTCTCCGACAGCTTCCCCGGCGACGGACACTCCACCGAATTGTTCACCGGTGCCGCAGTGGACTTCATCCGCGGATACAACGACGAACGGCCGTTCTTCCTGCTCTGCGCTTTCACCGCCCCGCACGACCCGCGCGACACGCTCCCCCGCTGGCACGCGCAGTACCGCCCCGAGGATGTCGCGCTGCCGCCCAACTTTGTGCCGGAGCATCCGTTCAACAACGGCAACATGGACGGCCGCGATGAGGAGCTCGCCGCTAAGCCGCGCGACCCCGACGAGATACGCAAGCACATCGCCGACTACTACGCCATCACCGCTCACATGGACGACGGCATCGGCCGCATCCTCGCCGCGATCGACGAGCGCCAGTGGGCCGAGAACACCATCTTCATCCACACCGCGGACCACGGCCTGTCCGTCGGGCAGCACGGCCTGCTGGGCAAGCAGAACCTCTACGACCACTCCATGCGCGTCCCCCTGATCGTGCGCGGCCCTGGGTTCACCCCAAGCCTGCGCGACGACCGGCTTTGCTACCAGCACGACGTGTACCCCACCGTGCTCGGCTGCGCGGGCGCGGCGGTCCCCGACGCCTGTGAGTTCCACAGCCTCCGCGATCGCCCAGCCTACGACACACTCTTCACCGCATACCGCGAGATCATGCGGGCTGTGCGCGACGACCGGCACAAGCTCATCGAGTACCTCGTCGAGGGGTCACGCCATACCCAACTCTTCGACCTGCACAAAGACGCATGGGAAATGCACGACCTCGCGGCCGACGCCCCCGACATCGTGGCGCGATTGCGCTCACAGTTGGCGGCTTGGCAAACGCGCGTGGACGACCCGGTGCGGGCCCCGGCCCCGGAAGGCGCGGGGATTTTCAGTATGACAGACGCGCCAGAGTCTTGAGCTGAGCGCTGCGGGCGTGATGGTCACTTCACGGGGTTGTGGAACTTGTTGTCCCGGCGGGCGGCTTCGCGGTATCGGCCGTGGAGCCCGGCCGCGGAGTTGCGGATGTTTTCAACCAGGGCCTTGACCGCCCAGTTGTCGGGGTAGTCGCGTTCGAGGCTGGCGGCGGCCTCCAGCACCGAGCCGGTGATGGGCTGGTCGCCCCGCCGATCCGCGTGCGCGTCCTGGTTGCGGTTCTGTTTGCGGTAGAGCCTGCGGTAGGCGTCTTTGATTGCGGCGATGGTGTCCGGCTCGAAGCCGTGGCGTGACAGGCCGATGTCGTTGTACATGCGGACGCGTGCGGGGTTGCCCTCGACCTTCATGAAGGGCGGGACATCGCGGACCACGCGGGTCATCCCGCCGATGAAGCTGTATTGCCCGATGGTGGTGAAGTGATGGATGGCGGTGGCCCCGCCGATGACCGCGTGGTCTTCAATGACGACGTGGCCAGCGAACTGGATGGCGTTGGCGATGACCAGGTGGTCGCCGAGGGTGCAGTCGTGCCCGACGTGGCTGTAGGCCATGAGCAGGTTGTGCGAGCCGACCACCGTGACGCCCCGATCCTTGGCGGTCCCGCGGTGGATGGTGACGCACTCGCGGATGTCGTTGTGGTCGCCGATGACAGTGCGTGTGGGTTCGCCCTGATACTTGAGGTCCTGCGGCGCACTGCCCAGCACCGAGCCGGGGTAGATGTCGTTGAACTTGCCAAGCGTGGTGTCGCCGGTGACCACGACATGCGAGCGCAGCGTGGTCCCCTCGCCGATCACCGCCTTGGGCCCGACGTGGCAGAACGGCCCAATCACCACCCCCTCCGCGATCCGCGCGCCGTCTTCAACAATAGAACTGGGGTGGGCTTGGGGCATGGTCGTATTTTCGATTTGCGATTTTCGATTTGCGATTAATGGGTGGCACCAATCGAAAATCGAAATTCACGCAATCCAAAATCCCTCTTACTGCTGGTCATCATCCACCAGCATGAACTTCACTTCCGCTTCCGCGGCGATTTCTTCAGCGACATACGCCCGGCAACGCATGTGGGCGATCCGGGAGCGGATACGCACCGCCTCGGCTTCGAGCATGAGCTGGTCGCCGGGGATCACCGGCTTGCGGAGCTTCACGCGGTCCAGGCTCAACAACACCGGCAGCTTGCCCACCTGCTCCAACGACTGGCCGATGAGCACCCCCGAGAGCTGCGCCATCGCCTCGACGACCAGCACGCCGGGCATGATCGGCGTGTTGGGGTAATGGCCCGCGAAGAAGGGCTCGTTGATCGTCACGTTCTTGATGCCCACAGCCCGCCGGTCGCCGTCCAGCTCGATCACCCGATCGACCAGGAGCATCGGGTAGCGGTGCGGCATCATGCGGAACAGCCGACGGATGTCCATGACGTTGCGGTGCAGCGCCATGTCGGCCAGGTTGTCGGACCGGAACTGGGCGGTGAGCTTGCGGACCAGCAGGTGGTTGAGCGCGTGGCCCGACTTGTACGCGACGATGCGCCCCTGGATCGGCGCGCCTAGCAGGTACAGGTCGCCGATGAGGTCCAGCAGCTTGTGCCGGACGGGCTCGTCATCAAAGCGGAAGGTGTTGGAACCCAGCGGCCCACGCTCGCCGATGACCAGCACCTCGTCCTCGGTGAGGTGCGAGCCGAGTCCCTCCTGCCGCAGCAGACGCGCCTCGTGCTCCAGCACAAAGGTGCGGGACGGGGCGATGTCGCGCGCGTAGTCCCCGTGCTCGAAGTCGAACACGCGGAGCTGCCGGCCGATCGGCTGGATGTTCGCGTAATCCAGCTCGTACACCAGTTGCACCTCGGGATCGTCGGACGGGGTCGCGGCGACCACGGCATCGCCCTGACGGACCACGACCGGCTCACGGATCACCAACCGCTTGCGAGTCGCGTTACCCTCCCGCGTGCCCGCCGATTCGATCGCGTCGTAGAAGGGCTTGGCGCTGCCATCGAGCGCGGGCACCTCGGGGCCGGACACCTCGATCACCAGGTTGTCGATGCGGTGCCCCGCCACGGCCGAGAGGCAGTGCTCGCAGGTATCAATCGTTGCGTCGTCCTGTCGCAGGGCGGTGCGTCGGGCGCGTTTGACCACCCGGCTGACCAGCGCGGGGATGCGGGCGTTGTCCAGGTCGGTGCGGACAAACACGATGCCGTGGTTCTCCGGCGCGGGCTTGAAAGTCAGGCGGGCCTGCTCCCCGAGGAACAGCCCGCGACCTTCGAGCGAAACCGGGTTGGCGATCGTGTGTTGTCTTTCCATGCGTGACTGCTGGATGGTAACCGAAAGCCGACCCACGACACAGGGCACGTGGACGGGGTGGGGGCGGTTTCCGGGGGTGGATGTCCGGGGTGGTGTCCGGGGTGGGGGGACCGCTTCCTTACGGGCGCGGCTCTGATATTACGGGCGCGGCTCGATGGGGTCGGCGACGCGTTGCATCTTGCGGTATTGCTTGAGCAGGTCGGGGAGTTGTCGCATGGCCAATTCTTCTCGGACCCGGGTCTTCATGGACTTGGCCGGCGCACCGCCCCACGAAGCGCCCGCGGGCACATCGTGGATGACGCCGGAGCAGGCCGCGAGGCTGGCACCCTTGCCGATGGTAATGTGATCGCAGAGGCTCGACCCCCCGCCGATCTGCACGCCATCCTCGACGACGACCGACCCGGCGATGCCCGCGTTGCCCGCGATTAGAACACAGGACCCGATCTCGCAATTGTGGGCGATCTGGCAGAGGTTGTCGATCTTGGTGTGGTGGCCGATGACGGTGGCGTCGAACTTGCCACGATCCACGCAGGAGTTGGCCCCGATCTCGACGTGGTCGCCGATCTCGACGTGGCCGATGTGTGGGACCTTGACGACGGGCGGGTGGCCGGCGGCGGTGTCCCCCGCGCGGAAACCAAAGCCGTCGGCCCCGATCACCGCGTTGGCGTGGATGATGCAGTGCTTGCCCACGACGCAGCGGTCGCCCACGTACACGCCCGGATACAGCACCGACCCCGCACCGATGCGGGCCTTGTCGCCGATGTAACAATGTGCCCCGATGTGGACATCCTGGGCAATGACCGCCCCGGGCTCGACCACCGCTGTGGCATGGATGCCGGGCTTGGGGCCGGGCAACTCCGACGCAAACAACGACAGCACCGACGCCATCGCCAAGTCCGCATCTCTCACCACGATCAACGCCCTGTCGTCGCCGGGTTCGCAGCCCAACCCCGACTTGACCAGCGCAGCCGAGGCGAGTGACTGTGGCCAGACTTCAATGAAGGGCTTGCTGCTGATGAATGTCAGGTCACCCGCCTTCGCCCGGTGCAACGCGGCCAACCCTGTGATCGGCAGGTGACCCGGGCCGACGAGTTGGCCCCGGACGTGGTCGGCGATGGACTGTGTGGTGTGGGTGGTCATGGCAAATCCGATCCGGCTTAGAGGCGTAAACGTTCGATGAGTATAAGGCAGAGGGGAGCGCGGGCGTACGCCCGCGGCTAAACGGGGGAAGCCAAGGGGGGGCGGTGGTCAATCGGCCACGCCTACCGCTTGTGCATCGCGGTCGCTGAGCATCCCGCCGTCGGATCGCTGCTTGACAGTGCCGTCGCGCTTCCAGGAGCGCTCGCAGGCGGGCCAGTGGGCGGCACATAGGTCGACCACTTGGTCGTGGCCCTCGTCAATAGCAGCGACGTGGCTGATCCCTAGCAGGTCGGCCGCATCGATCGGGTCGAGGTCGAGTAACGAGACCGCCGCCCTCTTGCGGGATACCCTGTAACCCAGGTCCAGCGGTTTTACATCCTGCTCGTTGCGGAACAACTCGATCTGCTTTAGCGCCAGATCCCGTGCTGCCATGATGCCGCTCCAATCAGCCGACGGTCCCCCGAGCATCCCGGCATACTCTTCGGCGAAGTCCGGCGTGAAGCGCTGCGTATGCACGCACGCCTCCTCGCCGTGCAACGCTCGCCAAGTTTCGTCGGCGGTGTGAGGAAGTATCGGCGCAAGCAACAGGCATAAATCGCGCGCTGTGGCGTACATCGCCGCCTGCGCCCGACGACGACGGGACGCGTCGGGGGCATCGCAATACAGCCTATCCTTCACCGCCGCGAGGTACACAGCGCTCAAGGTTTCATTACAGAAGTTAAACAACGCTTCGTGCGCCTTGCGGAACTCGTACTTTTCATAGGCCCCGAGTACCTGCTCATTAAGTCGCCGCAGCTCCCTGAGCAGCCAGCTTTCCAGCGTCGGCGTGCCTTCCTTGGCGCTCTTGGTGTCTTGGTGGTTGTTCTGCGTTGGCTCAAAGTCGCTCAGGTTGCTCAGCAGGAACCGCAGCGTGTTGCGCACCTTGCGGTATTCCTCGCCCGCCAGCTTGAAGAAGCTTTCATCCACCTTGATGTCATTGTCGGTGTTCAGCGAGCTGACCCACCACCGGCAGACGTCCGCGCCGTAGTCCTTGAGCAGTTCGTCCACATCCAGCGCGTTGCCGCCGGACTTACTCATCTTTCGGCCGTCCTTGGCAACCATGAAGCCGTGCGTGAGCACCGAGCGGAACGGCGGCCGCCCCGTGACGGTGAGGCAAGGCAGCAGCGAGAGCTGGAACCACCCGCGGTGCTGGTCCGAGCCTTCGAGGTACAGGTCCGTCACGCCGCCGGTTGTTGTGTCCAGTTCATGCGCGAGCCCACGCTGGACCATGCACGCGTACCACGATGAGCCGGACTCGAACCAGACATCGAAGATATCCTGGCCCTTGATGAGCGTGGCCTTGTCGATACCGTCGTCGGCATCGGGGTCCTGGGCCGGGTCGTAGTGTTCAAGGATCGCTTCCGGGGGCGCGGCAAACCAGGCGTCCGACCCCTTCTCACGGATGAAATCTGCCACCGCGCGGACGCTCTGCTCGGTCAGCAGTGTGCCGCCATCCTCGGTAAAGAAAGCCGGGATGGGCAGGCCCCAGGCGCGTTGGCGGGAGAGGCACCAGTCTGGCCGGGTCTCGAGCATGCCGCGCATGCGGTTGCGTCCCCAGGCAGGGAAAAACGCCACATCTTCGGTGATCGAAGCCATCGCCAACTCGCGGACGCTTTTCCCACCGTGCCGCGGGATCGCCTTGTCCACATCGACAAACCACTGCTCGGTCGCGCGGAAGATGACCGGCGTCTTGCCGCGCCAGTCGTGCGGATAGCTGTGCATGAACTTCTGCTGGTGGAACAGGTGCCCGCTGGCCGCCAGCTTCTCGATGACCAGGTCGTTTGCTTTCCAGACCGTTTGGCCGCGCAGCCAGTCTGGCACGGTCTGGTCGAACGTGCCGTCGTGCTGCACGGGGCAGTAGATATCGAGGTTTTCTTTGAGGCCGACCTGATAGTCCTCCACGCCGTGACCGGGCGCGATGTGGACCATGCCCGTGCCGTCTTCAAGCGTGACATATTCGGCCGCGACGACGGGGCGTTCTTTGCCGTCGTCAAGCAGGGGATGGGTGTAGATCGCGCCGACAAGTTCCTGCCCGGCGAGCGTGCTCATCGGTTGCGGCGCTTCAAGCCCCGCGCTGGCGAACACCTTGCCCGCGAGAGCGGTCGCAAGCACCACCACGCGGTCGCCAAGCGGATACAGGCCATACGCATGTCGCGGATGTACAGCCACAGCGAGGTTGGCGGGCAGGGTCCACGGCGTGGTGGTCCAGATCATCAGGTCCAGCGATTCGGCACCGGGCAACCCCGCCACGTCCGGCGCGGCACGCACCGGGAACCGCACGAAAACACTGGTGTCTTCCCGGTCGTCATACTCAAGCTCGGCCTCGGCCAGCGCGGTCTGGTTCTCGATCGACCAGTGCACCGGCTTAAGCCCGCGGTACACCACGCCACGCGAAACCATCTGCGCGAACACCTCCAGCACACCCGCCTCGAACGGCGGGGCCATCGTCAGGTAAGGATCGTCGTAATCCGCCAGCGTGAGCAGGCGCTGCATCTGCTGGCTCTGGAGCTTCACGAATTTCTCCGCGTACTTCTTGCACGCGCGGCGGGTCTTCATCGTGGCGGCACTTTCGTCGCCGTCAGGAGCCCGGCCCTGCGGGCCGGCGCTAAGCGTGTCGCGCTGCTCCTGCATGACTTTGTGTTCGATCGGCAGGCCGTGGCAATCCCAGCCGGGGATGTAGGGCACGTCGTACCCCATCATCGTGCGGGTGCGGACGACGATGTCCTTGAGGACTTTGTTGAGCAGGTGGCCGAGGTGGATCGAGCCGTTGGCGTACGGCGGGCCGTCGTGGAAGACGAACGGTCCCTTGGGGTGCTCCGCCTCGCGCAGCTTCTGGTAGAGGTTCATCTGCGCCCAGCGTTTGATGGACGCCGGCTCGTTCTGCACGAGGTTGGCCTTCATCGGGAAGGCGGTCTTGGGCAGGTTGAGTGTGTTCTTGTAGCTTCGTTTTTCGGGTGCGTCGGTCATGGTTGTGCTTCTATTCCATCGCCGCCCGTTGGGCTGCGGCTAAACATAAAAACAGGCCCCGCCGTGTGGGGCAGGGCCTGGGTCATGCAAACAGAAGATCGCCGGCCCTACCGGCGGGGGAGGTTGGCAAAGGGGCTGGTAATCGGCGATTCGGCGCTCATTTCGGTCATGAGTATAGCCGCCCCCGGAACCCGAGCAAGGCGGCGAGTGGCGTCACTCGGTTTGCTGCGAGGCAGCAACGGGTTGACCACACTCCGGACAGGCCACGGCATCCTGGTTGCCCCGCAGGTCGTACTGGCAATGGGTGCAAAGCCCTGCCCGCCCCCGTCGGCGGCCACGCCACAGCCTAGCCACCCAGAACAACAAAGGCATCGCTGACAACAGCAGCAGGAGCCAGATCGGCACGCCGAGTTGACGGCCGGTGGCGTACGGCGGGCTCTCGGAGTTCCACAGCGGGCCGAGGTGGTCCTGCGACCACGGCAGGCACCATCGCTGCGCAAAGCTGATCCAACCGCCAGGCGCACGCGCCAAATAAAGACTAAAGCCATCTACTTCGAAATGCTCAGCCTGGTAACGCACCCGTAACCGTTCACACCACTGCGGGCACGGGTTGGCCGGCTGTGTGGTGGGTGATGGCTTGGACGAGGTAATCGAACAGCGGTCGTCCCTGCTGGCGGCAGGTCTCGCGGATGCTCCAGAAGCGTTCGAGCCAGCGTGAGC
>JBGTLW010000085.1:0-3131 GCA_041743835.1 Phycisphaeraceae bacterium
TCCCGCGGCCGCCACGCGCCCGTCACCCCCCTGCGGCACCGCAACCACCCCCGCCGCCCGAATCGCCCAGCGTGCGCCTGGCCTGACGGTGCAATCGGGTGCAAAACAGGATTGGGCCACGATAAAAAATTTTTCTTGACACTGGTTGGTTGAGCGTTGTATATTGGTTTAACGTATAACCGTGTTAGCTAGCGTCTTTCTTCGGAAACAAGCTTCTATGGCGACCCTACAGGACATTGCGGCCCGGGTTGGCGTGTCGCAACCCGTTGTGAGTAAGGTTCTTAACGGCGGAACCGTTGCGGGTTGCAATGCCTCTGCGGCAACTCGCAAACGCATTCTCGCCGCCGCACGAGAATTGGGCTATCGCCGCGACCTGGCCGCCGCCGCCACCCGGTCCCGCCGCTTCGGCTCGATCGCCCTGGTGCTCAGCACGGCCAACGCGTATCGATCGAGCTTGCCCTCGGAGATGATCGCTGCGATCACCGATGCCCTGGAACAGGCGGAGATGCACCTGTCGCTGGCCCGGCTGACCGACGCGGCGTTGACCGATGAGCGGCAGGTGCCGCGCCTGCTGCGGTATCTGGGAGCCGATGGCCTGCTGGTCAACTACAACCGCTGCGTGCCGGACGGCATGGACGCGTTGATCACAGACTGCCGCATCCCAGCGATCTGGCTCAACGACAAGCGGCCGCACGATGCGGTGTATCCGGACGACTTCGACGCCGGCCGCCGCGCCACGCAGACCCTCATCGAGCGTGGCCACCGCCGCATCGCTTACCTGTCCCAGACGCTGACCGAGCAACCCACGCACTACAGCGAAACCGACCGCCTCGCCAGCTACGAACAGGCGATGGCCGACGCCGGCCTTACCTCGCGGGCGATCACGACGCTGACCAGCCCGCAGCGGATGGCGTGGTTGGCCCAGCACATGGCCGGTGATGCACGTCCGACCGGTTTCGTGTGCTACAGCATCAAGCAGGCGAGCGAGGTACTCCACGCGGCGGCGAAGCTGGGCCTGCGGTGCCCACAGGATTTCGCGTTGATCAGTTTCGGTGGAGCGCCGATGGAGCACGTCGGCCTGCATATTTCGGCGTTGCAGGTGCCCAACGAAGAGGTCGGCCGCCGCGGCGTGCGCATGCTGATCGAGGCGATCGAACAACCCGGCCAGCGGCTTGCCGCGCAGGCGGTTGCCTTCCCGGTCGTTGACGGACAGACGATTTAGATTGGATCGAATCACCCAAGGAGCGGATGCGATGAAGATGACCACGCGGATCAACCACCGTCAATCGAACCCTAAACAGATGAAGGAGAACGCCGTGCTGCGAACCACAACCCCCTTTGGAGGGCACACGATGAAGAGCCGGATTACGATTCTTGGCCTGCTTGTGGCAGTGGCCGTGCTTCTGCCGCCGATCACCACTGCACATGCGGCGCTGGTGCTTAACGAGAACTTCGACTACGGCGATTCAGACATCACGGGAACGAACGCATTCGGAGGTTGGAATGCGGACTCTACGAGTAACATCACCTACAGAACGACTGACCTCACCTTTACCCATGCTTCGTATCAGCAGGCAGGCAATGTTGCGGCGACCGGCACGCTGCTTGCGGATTCAGGCCGCACTCGGGCTTCCCAACTCGAATTCACGACGGGCGCGGAAACGGGAACCTTCTGGCTCAGCGGGCTGGTGAACGCCAGCAGCACGACCAGTGGAAGTTTTGCCGGTTTATCTCTGCACAGCGCATTAATGACCAGTCCCCAGAATCGCTTTCATGCGGACGCGATAGGGCTTGGCTACCATGACGGCGCGCTGCGGCCGACCCTGTTCAAGCAGGATGGCACCAATACTATTTGGACCTCATTGTCGGGCAATGAGTATGATGTCGCCACGTCAATTTCATCGGGGACAACCTACCTGTTGCTGGCGAGGATCGTCGTGGGGGCTGGTGCCGATAGCCTGGACTTCTGGGTGAAGGCTGAAGGAGACACTTTCGGCACCACCGTGGCGTCACTGGGCACTCCCAACTTCAGCAAGACGGATCGGAATTTCGGTGATTCCCTGCGTTACATCACCGCTGGAGGCACCGGAACCACAGACGGAGGAGTTCCCATTAACAGCTACTTCGACGCGATCCGCATCAGTTCTTTGCAGGGAGACGCAGGCCTCACGGAGGTCCTCACCGCCATCCCAGAACCGGCGTCGCTAGTGCTGATCACCCTCGGCGCAGCGGCGATACTGCCTCGGCGGCGTAAGGCCTAACACTGGAGACGCTGATGCGACGACATGCGTTCACGCTGGTGGAGCTTCTGGTGGTGATCAGCATCATCGCGCTGCTCATCGCGCTGTTGTTGCCAGCGTTGGGGAGAGCGCGGGATTCTGCAAGGGCTTTAGTCTGCTCCAGCGGGTTGCGCCAGGTCGGTCTGGCGGTGTGGGTCTACCATGACGAGTTTGGCGTATTCCCCACCGCGTCAACGGGGTCCCCGTATAATCAAATGAATGTTTGGGCGCAGTCGGCACGCATCATGATTGGGGACGACCGCGGGAGTTACTTGGGAAAGCATCCCGATACCCCCATCAGCGGCGGCACGATCGGCGACAAGGCGGGGCTCTACTGCCCTTCGTACCTGCAGAGTCCGCTGACTCGACGCTCCGTAACCTACCCGGATCTCGCCCACCCCCAATCACGGACGTGGATGGGATGCTTCGGCGGCGTCCTGCACAGCTACGCCGGTAACAGTAAGCCGACGCGGGCATCTCAGTTCACCAGCCCCAGCAGCACCATGGTGCTGATGGATTCGGCAGGCGCGAACGCCATCGGCAGTCCGTATTTCCACAAGTTCCGCACCCCCGATGCTCCCAGCACCGTCAACTTTGAAACGGGTCGTTTCAATCATCACGGCAGCGCCAACGTGTTGTACCTCGACAACCACGTCCAGCGGCAAACGAAAGACTGGGCGATAAGTATGACCGACGCACAAATCACCAAACTGGTAACCGTTCACACCACTGCGGGCACGGGTTGGCCGGCTGTGTGGTGGGTGATGGCTTGGACGAGGTAATCGAACAGCGGTCGTCCCTGCTGGCGGCAGGTCTCGCGGATGCTCCAGAAGCGTTCGAGCCAGCGTGAGC
>JBGTLW010000086.1:0-20388 GCA_041743835.1 Phycisphaeraceae bacterium
GCTCACGCTGGCTCGAACGCTTCTGGAGCATCCGCGAGACCTGCCGCCAGCAGGGACGACCGCTGTTCGATTACCTCGTCCAAGCCATCACCCACCACACAGCCGGCCAACCCGTGCCCGCAGTGGTGTGAACGGTTACCACAGGCTTTTAGGAACACTCAATGACTTCTGGCAGTTTCAAGGCAACGCTATGCATGGCCTTCGTTCTCACCGTCATGGCGACGTCTGCCCAGGCCGCGGAATTGCCCGACATGACCGTGCCCAATTCGCTGGGTGTGCAGTCCAAGCCGCCCACCTCAACCACGCAGAGCCTCCAGGCCATCAATGATATGAGCTTGCACCACATCCGGCGCGGGTTCTACTGGCGGGGGATCGAGCGGATCAAAGGTGAGTACGATTTTACCGAGTACGATCGGATCATCGAAGATGCTGAGAAGATGAACATGGGCATCGTGGCGTGCCTCTTCGGCGTAAATAAGTTGTATGAAGACAACGGCCAGGGCGGCATCCAGACCGAGGAAGGTCGCCAGGGCTTCGCCAACTTCGCCGCCGCGCTGGCGGAGCGCTACAAGGGCAAGCAGATCTACTGGGAAATCTGGAACGAGCCCAATGTCCGCACCTTCTGGCGTAAGAACGGCAAGCACAACTCCGACGAGTTCGCACAGGAATACACGGACCTGGTCAAGGCCGTCGCCCCGGCGATGCTCAAGGCCGACCCGGACTGCTTCATCGTCGCCGGCTCGGTGTCCAACTACTGGGAGCCGTCGTATGAGTGGACCGAGTCCTGTCTCAAGAAGGGCATCCTCAAGACCGGCATCCGCGGCTGGTCGGTACACCCCTACGGCATGAAGACACCCGAGGAGCACGCCATCGGCCACGCGCGCACGCGCGAGCACCTCACGAAGCACGGCGCCCCGGCCGACTTCCCGATCATGAACACCGAGCGCGGCTTTGCCGTCAAAAAGCCCACCGATAACGACGAGGGCTGGTCAGGCGGGTCCGAGGAAATGGCGCTGGAGTACCAGAGCTGGCACTTCGTCCGCCAGTACATGATCGACCTGATGACGGGTGTCCGGCTGACCCTGTGGTACGAGTGGGAGGGGGAGAAGTTCGGCATCCTCGAAAATGGCAAGGAGCGGCCGGTCGCCGGGGCCGTGCGCATCATGATCGAGCAACTCGAAGGCTACCACTTTGTTGAACGCATCGATCTTGAATCGCCACAGGATTACGTGTTGCGATTCAAGAACGCCAAAACCGGTGGCGTGAAGCTCGTGGCCTGGACCGCGCCCCCGCCGAAGAGCCCGCCCAACCAGGCCGTGGACCACGAAGCCGCCATCCCCGTGGGGGTGACGGGCTCGCTGGCGACGGTGCAGATCTATGGCGAGAAGAACACGGTCGAAGTGAAAGACGGGGCCATCACCGTGACACTCACCGCCGCGCCGCAATACATCACCGAGCGTGCCGGGGAGTGAGGACTGCTCGCCAAATCGATCCATCGGTTCACTACAGAACAAAGTACACGATGAGCCAGATAACAATGAGCAAGAAGAACCAGATCGAGGCACGAGCATACCACGCGGTCTTGACGCACTGATCGTCACCTTGCGTTGCGCGCTTGACGTCGAGGCACACGAGTTTGTCGGGATTGGGTGGGGGTGATGCCAGGCTCACGAGGATCATCACAGCCGTGTAAAACAATGCGTACACGAAACTGATGATGTAGAAGTTGGTTTCGAGCATCCAGTTCGGAGCCCATGGCCGCAACGTCTCGGTGGTGGTGAGAAGGATCGTGAGGGTGCCCAAAACCAACCCCGTCCATAGCGTAACCAAGGCCCCGTGGTGGTTGGCGCGCCGATAGAATCGGCCGATGAGGAAACACACGCCGATCGGCGTGACGAGGTACGCTCCCATGCGAAGCATATAGCGGAATACGGAATCCACTTCGGCAACCCACGGCGAGAAGATAACACCAACCACGATAATCATCACCCCGGTGATGCGCCCCACACGCAGGCGTTGACGGTCCGTGGCATGGGGACGAACCAGCGGGTAGAGGTCCAGCGCCACAAGGCTGCTGATGTTGCACACCCCAGAGTCTTCGCTGGACATCATCGCGGCGAGGAGCGCGGCCAGTATCAGCCCGCTGAGCCCGACAGGCATCAGTTCCCGTACCATGACCGCGTAAGCCGCTTCGGGGTTGATGCCGGGGAACAGGTAGGCCGCAAGCACGCCCGGCGCGACGATTATGAACAGCGCAGTGATCTTTAGAAATGCCGCGAGGATCATCCCCCCTTGTGCGTGGGCTTCGTTTTGTGCACCAAGCGTGCGCTGGAGTAGCCCGGCGTTTGATGTGGCCCAGAATAGTGATCCGAGGGCGAGCCCCGTGAACACGCCGGTCCATGGCCAACTCGGCGAATCGGCGGGCTGAATCAATTCGAGGTGGGTCGGTCGCATCGTTTCCCAAAACAATGCGAAGTCGTCGATCCGTAGCAGGCCCACAACCAGGACGGTCACGGCGCCACCTATGATCAGCGTGACCTGAATGACATCGGTCACCACCACGGAGGTCAGGCCGCCGATCACGGCATACAGCCCTACGGTGAGTCCTATGCCCGCGGCTATCCAGGGCAGCCAGGCCGGGTCCAGCCGAAAGATCTCTACGGCCGCGAGACTGCTCGCATAGAATCCAATCGGCGCGATGAGAAACGCATGCAGCACAACGACCAGCGCATTGAATGACTTACAGCCGCGGCTAAACCGACGCTCTAAAAATTGGGGGATGGTGTAGATGCCTGTCCGCACGTACAGCGGGATGAAGAACGCCGCAGCCACGCCGAGCATGATCGCCCCCATCAACTGCGGGTTGGCCGCCGCGATCCCGGAGCGGTAGGCATCGCCGGATTGAGCCACCATCTGTGTGCTGGAGATGTTCGTGGCAAACAGCGACGCCCCGATCATCCACCAGGTGAACTTGCGTCCACCGAGGAAGTAGCCCGTGGTCGTCTTGTTCTCTCGGCGTCCAGCCCAAAGCCCGACGCACGTGATGCCGACCAGATAGATGATGAATACGAGAAGGTCTATGTACAACCCCTTCGATGACTAGGCATCACACGTCCAATCTCGTGGCGTAGTATGAATGCTGACTGCACACGGCACGGAACAAGATCGAAGGGACTCGCCACAGGCATATCTTCACACGGCGCCGACTTGTCATGTTCGGGTTGTCTGGGGGGGCAAGACCATCACCGCTCACTGTTGCGGGAGTGTGACGCTGCGCGTGCCGCGGAGTTCGAAGTCCAGCACGTGCTCGCCCTCGGGGGTGACCAACGTGACTTTCACCGCGTTGGCGGTCGGGCATCCGGCGGTCACGCGGATCGGTGTCGCTGATTCGTCCACCAGCAGGATGGTCGGCGCGTCAACCTCGACCGTGAGTTTGTCGTTGATCTTGAGTTGATTGACGTTTGCCGGGTCACGGAACACGATGCCGGTCAACCGCTGGCTCTTGTGGTGCACAGCCGCGATGTCGGGTGTGTTGGCGAGGATGGCCACGTGGTTTTGCTTGCGGTATGCGTCGAAGTCCTCGCGCGACATGCCGGGCACGATGATGTAGGCGTAGGTCTCGCCGTCGGGCTTGTCGCCGTGGTCGATGCCGAGCGTGAAGCGGTCCTTGGTGACGGTGTCGTCGGTGTCGTAGCTGCGTTTAATGGAGCGCCAACTGCCTGTGACCTGTGACTCGTTGCGTATCACGACATTCTGTGGCGTGGGGAAGAGGTAGCCCACGTCTGCGTGCCACAGCCATTGCAGTTTGGTATCGATACGGCGCTCGGTCTCCGGCTCGCCACTGGCGTCGGGGTGGAGATTGCTGAAGATCGGCGTCGTGCGCACCGTCTGGTTCAGCGTGGTTTCAACCGGGGCGAATTGGCCGTTGTATCGGATACCGCTGCCCAGGGCCACCATCTCGCGGTCGAAGAAGAACCAGTTTTTGTGGGCGTAGATGCGTCCGGGGTCGCGCAGGTGCCTGGGTCGGCCGCGGCCCTCGGGGTCGCCGTCGTACCAGTCCACGTCCATGGTGGCCACGCCGTGTTTGCCGTCGGAGGCGCCGCCGACGAAGTCGGTTGTACCGCGGCCACCCCAGTTGCCGGCCTGCATCGATCCGCGGCCGCCGGCGGTGTGCGGGGCGGTGACGCCGGGGATGCGCCGCCAGTTCCAGGCCGGGTAGAGGTCCTGGTATTCATCACCATTCACCAGAATGGACGTTGCGCCTTGTGAGAGGAAGCGATTCTGGACGTTCTCCTCGTTGCCCGCCTCCTGCCGCGCGGTGCGTGTGGAGACCATGCGCAGGCCGATCATGAAGTTTTCGCGTCGGTGGTTCATGTAGTCCGACAGCCAGAAGTGTCGGTTGCCAACCAGCGAGCCATCGTTCTTGCCGGCGACGTGATCGAGAAAGGCCCGGTATTGGTCGGCATGCTCCGGATCGGCCTCGATCAGGCCCTTGACCCAGTCCAGCCGGGCTCGGCCGCCGTCTTTGCGGGCGATGCCACGACCCATCACGAACGGGTCGTAGTGTCCTCGTCGGATCACCCACTGCGCGCTGTCGAGGGTCGCCGTGCGCAGAAACCCTTGAGCATCTTCCTTGAACGCCCACGGCGTGCCCGCGAGCAGCTCGGCCCACAAAGCGGTCTGTCGGATATGCTCCTGCCAGTAGCCGGGGTAGTAGATCTGTGGACCATGCGTCTGGTAGCTGCCGTCGGGCTGGATGCCTTCGGAATTGTTGTCAATCTTGGCTTCGGCCTGTATGTAGCGGGATGCGATTTCAATGGCCCCGGGGTCATTGTTGAGTATTCCGATGCTGATGTGGATGGAGGCCGAGCGCACCACGTCCGGCCCTCGCTCGCGCCGGGTGCCGCCCGCGCCCCAGCGCGCGTAACCGCCCCGTCCTTCGTCAACGAGCAGTCGAGCCATGTTCTCGACAATTTGCTGCCGCAGCGCCGGGTCGATCTGCCCATGCATCAGGATGAGAATCTCTCCCTGTATCATGGGCACACCGATCCGCACTGTCCAAGGATTGGCACTGTGCGGGGCGACCTCCTGCCAGTACGCGAGGCCACGGCGGACGCCAGCGAGGGCCTCCTGGCTTAGGTGAAGCGGCCCCTTGGGTTGGTGGTATGCGGCCGCGATCGACCTTATACGCAAAACATGTTGGTGCGGCGACCATCCGGCGCGCGCGCGATCTGCATAGTTGATGTCTTCCCATCCGCCGTCGTCCCTTTGGCTGTCTAAGTGCTCTGCCGCGTGCGTGGTGTCGATGGCGCTGATCAGGTGGCTGGCGAATCGCTCGCGTATGGTTTCCAAATCATTTGCCTGTGCCTGCGAGGATAGCGCGAAGATGAAGATCACCGCGGTGAGGGAACTTGATAACTGCATGGTCTAATCCTTTCTGGGTGCCCAGTTTGCACAACTAGCAGGTCGCCGCCGCCTACTTCACGGCTCTGGTGACGCTCCGCGTACCGGGCAGGTCGAAGTCAATCACTTGCCGATTGATGGTTTCCCGGCTCCTTGGATTTCAAAGTCGCGCGCGTGAAGTCCGTTGGTCCAGGTGGTGAGCACCTTCTCGTCGATCCACCGGTAGTAGTCGAACGCCGGCACGCCGAGGCGATCATCGTCGCCGGGCTCTTCGGAGTAAATCTCACGCCAGTCCTCGTATCCTTTTTCCGGTGTGGCCACGGCGATACGGGTATTCTGGACGAGAAGATACAGACGGTCATGTGCATCGAAAAAGACCTTCGGGCGTTCACGATATCTGGCGATTTCGGGGATCGCCCGCCCGTGCCACTTTCCGTCTTCGGTGCGGTAGTAGTGGTGATAGATCGCCTTTGGATCGTAGTATCCGCCCACCGATTCGGTGTGTTCAAGCGGCGAGTGCCAGGTCACAACATGCGGTTGCCCCTTGCTGTCAACCGCCTGCGACGTTTGGTTGATATAGCTGGTGCCCCTGCGGATGTCCCAGACGAGGATGCCTTCCGAGGACGCGTCGATGATTTTTGTTCCGGTAACGCCGATTTCGACGCCGTCGTTGTTACGCCAGGTTCTTCCAAAATCATCGCTGTAGGCGTAGTTCAGCCCGTGGTTGCCGTTGGGCGCTTCACGCCAGCACCAGGTGATATGAAGGCGCTTGTTGTGATCGTAGGTGAACCCGTTGTAGTACGGCCCGCGATGCTTCCCGGTGCATCGGGGGCAATCGCCGCTTCTGCCCGTAATGAAGACTCCCAGTTCGGTCCAACCGCTCTCGGCGCTGTATTCATACAGAAGCGAATAGCCGTTGGGGGCGTTACCGATCCGATGGGTGAACTGCAGTGTATTGTTGGGCGCACGGAAGAATCGCGGGTATGTTACTCCGCTCGAAAGCTCGATCTCATCTCCCAACTTCGATGTCACTTCGCTGAAAAGGCTTGCCTCCCAAGCGAACTTTTCCGGGTTGGTGGCAAGACCCTTCACCGAAACGCGATAGCGCAGCGGGTCGCTATGATGATCGAATGACATGTGTATCGTCCCATCCGCGGGGCAGACCCCGAGGACCGTGTTATTGTGACCGTCGCCTTTGCGGAGTCCCCCCAGGTTGTAGTCGGTGAACTGAAATGTCTCCCACTGCCCGTCAGGAAGTTTTCGCCTGGCCGCGGCGTGGCGCGGGGGCGTGCGACCGGGGTTGTCCTGATAGAAAGTCACGTATTGGTAGCCGTTGAACGTTTCGATCGCGCTTTGCGCCCACGGCGCGGTATTGCCGAGGCCGGCTCGGTACAGCGTTTGATCGATCGCGTACTGGCCCCGTTTGACAACCTTTGGCTCCTCCCCGAACGCGGTGACGCAGAGGAACAGAGCAAGAAACGCTGCGGCACAAATTTGACGATCAATCATGGTGTTTTTTTTCTCTTCGTCTTGTCCTGCGTCGGGTGACGCAGACATCGCACCCGAACGCATCGCCTGTCCTATTCGACCAGTTCGCCCTCGATGGTCTTCGTCATGCTGCGCTGCCCCGGCAGTACGAACGCGATTTCGCGGCGGCCCGCGGAGGTGTTGAGGGTCAGGGTCACTTCATCGACGGTCGGGGCGCCGACGTTGATCTGCATGGGCGAGACCGACTCGTTGATGAGGATGATGGCCGGGGCGCTGGCGGAGACGCTTAGACCGTCATGCACCTTTACCGTGCCAGCGGAGGCGGGGTCGCGGATGACCAGGCCGGTGAGCTTCTGCCCGGTGTGGTGGACCGCGGCCAGCGCGGGGGTGTTGGCGAGGATGTGGATGTCCCCCGCACGCTGCCGGTAGGCATCAAATTCCTCGCGCGACAGGCCGGGGGCGACGATGTAGGCGTAGGCTTCGCCATCCGGCTTGTCGCCGTGGTCGATGCCAATTGTGAGCATATCGCCCGTTTCGGAAAAGCTGCGGTCGTAGCCGCCATTGATCGAGTTCCACTGCCCGGCGACGTTGGACTCGTTCTTGAGCACGATGGTCTGGCTGCCGGGGAACACATAGCCGACGTCGTAGTGCCAGACCCAGGCGAGGCCCGCAACGCGGTCACCTGCCGTATCCGGCTCGCCTTGGCCGGAGGCGTGACGGCTGCTGAATACGGGGGTCTTTCGCAGGGTCTGGTTCACGGTGGTCTGCAGCGGGCCCAGTTCGCCGGTGTAACCAATGCCCGCTCCAAGCGCGACGACCTCGCGGTCGAAGAAGAACCAGCTCTTGTGAGCCGTGACGCGTGGTTGCAACCCGCGTTCGCGCCCGCGGGTCTGGCTGCCGTCGTGCCAGTCCATGTCCATCGCGGCAACGCCGAACTTACCGTCGGAAGCCCCGCCGACGAAGTCGGTGAAGCCCTTGAAGCCCCACATGCCGGCACTGTGCCCGCCGCGGGGCCCACCGCTGACGGGGGCGGTGGTTCCGGGGATGCGTCGCCAGTGCCAGAGCGGGAAGATGTCCAGATACTCATCGCCATGCACGAGGATGCTCGTCGCGCCCTGGGTCAGCCAGCGGTTGCGGATGTTTTCGCCGTTGCCCTGCTCCTGAATCGAGGTGCGAGTGGAGACCATGCGCACGCTGAGCATGAAGTCCTCGCGGTGGTGGGCCATGTAGTCGGAGGTCCAGAAATGCCGGTTGCCCACGACCGCTGATGGCCGCTTGCCCGCGACGTGGTCCAGCAGGGCCTGGTACTGCTCCGCGTTGTCGGGATCGGCTCGCTGCACCGACTCGACCCATTTCAGACCGACGAGCGGCGAGTTCATCCCCACGGGGCCGTCCATCTTGCGCGAGATCATTCTCCCGCGCACGAACGGGTCGTAGGTCGTCCGTCGCAGCACCCATCGGAACCCGTTGAGCGTGCCCTCGCGGAGAAACGCAATGGCCCGGTCGTCGAACTCCCAGGGCGTTTCCTTGAGCAGGTCCGCCCACAAGGCGATCTGCTCGAAGTGAAGGTTCGAGTAGGCGGGGTAATAAATCTGCGGCCCGTGGTAGTGGTAGCTTCCGTCGGGCTGCAGGCCCTGCTCGGCCAGCCGCGCGGCGCCTTGGATGCCGCTGCTGCCTTCCTTGACCGCCTCGGCGTCGTTCGTCATCAGGCCCACCGCGATTCGCAGCGCGGACCCCCGAACGAAGTCGGCGCCGCCGTCGCTGCGATGTTTGCCCCCTTTGGCGTCGAGCCAGTTGCGCATGTGGCCCGACATGATGCGGCCGCGCAGCTCGTCGTCGATCGCGTCGCCCATCAGCAACAGGGTTGGAGCGAGCCCGATGGGCATGCCCAGGTTGTTCCGCCAGATGTGCCCGCGCGGCGACTTGCCATCCCATATCTCCAGCCCGCGGCGAACGCCCTCGCGCATCGCGTCGCTGTGGTGGTGCGGCCCGCCCGGGCTCCGATACGCCGCCGCCATGGACCGCAGACGGGTCAGGTGGATGTCGGGCGACCAGCCCACGCGAGAACGATCGGCATAGTCCACGTCCGGCCAACTGCCTTCGGGCGTCTGAGTCTGTAGGAACTTCTCCGCTTCGGTCGCGTCAATGGTCTTGAGCAGGTGCTCGGTCAGGCGCTGCCGCACCGTTTCCATGGACTTGTCCGGCGACGCTACCGCCGGGCCGACGAACAACAGACATACTAAAACCATCCATGCAGGCTTCAAGAGCACGCTCCTTGTTGGAAGTTGCGGTTGCGCGGGCGTCCAATCTGGTTGCAGGAACTCATGACCGCGTCCATCGCGGTTCACCGCGCGATGGAGGTGTAGAGCCCCAGATCATGCCCGCCGTTGTCTTTCGCATTCAGCAGCCGGGTCTGGCCGTCCACGGTTTCCTGGACCAGCTTGGGGTACTTGCGGATACCGCGTTGGGCGATGTTGATGACGGAGAACTGCCCGCCCTGGTTGTCGATGATGGGCACGTCCTCCTCCGGCACCGGGGCCTTCTTGGTCTGGCTGTAGCTGTTGTAACCGAACAGTTCGAAGCGCCCGGCCTCCTTGATCAGCACCCGCTGATTGAAAGCCTCCGACTTCCAGCCGAGCATCCACACCGAACCTGCATAGACATTGACGCACGGCATCTTCAGCCACCACCCGCGTTCATCATTGAAGAAGCGCACCCATACATTCTGCTCGGGGTTGTCCACCACGAATGCGGTGGAGGTGTCGTTGAGAAACACATCCCCGGTGCCCTCAAAGCGGAACCCTGTGAACGCCTCGTAGCCCCGCACCCCTTCGAGCGAGTCCCACGGATAGCCGCCACTGGTGGAGCTGATGACCACCGTGCGTGAGGTCTTCACCACGATCGGCGGCAAGCGCATCCCCTCGATCACCACCACCGGCGGCTCACCGTCGCCGATGGTGAACGTCGCCTTGTCCGCGAAGCTGTGCGCGATGATGCCCGGCACGCCGACCACGCGCTCGATCGTGGGGCCGAGGACCAGCGGCTGGGTGACCCGGTAGCGGCGGCCGATCTTCTCCGGCACCAGGTGACGCTCGTTGGCACCCCACGGTTTGCCGCTAAACGGGAAGACAACGTGGGTCTTGGTCGTGTCGTTGAGCGCTTTCTGGATCGCCTCGGTGTCATCGGCCTGGCCGTCGCCCACCGCGCCGTAGTCCAGCACGTTGGCCCACTTGCTCATGTCGCGCTCGTAGGGGACCATCGGCGTGGGCTTGATCGGAAGGGCGATCGCGCTGCCGCCGCGATCGAACAGCGAAGCCGTCTTGCCACCCACCGATTCCTTCACAGACCTTTGGCCCGGCTCAAGCACACCCTCGTAACCCTCGGCCTCGGCATCACGCAGGTAGAACAGGCCCTTGGCCTGGACAGCCAATCCGCCGACGCCAGCAAACCGCGCGCCGACCAGCGACAGGGCGCCGCCCCGCATATCGATGGCCGGGCCGGGGGCGGACAGGTTGATTTTGAAGTCTTCCGCAGCCGCCATCCCGTTATGAATCACGCCGACTTTGTTCGGCTGGTCGATGGTCATGTGCGAGATGGACATCATGTGTTGGGCCACGTTGTACAGGCCGATGTCAAACCCGCGGGTATGCACGTTCCGCACCTGCCCCGGCCCGTTCTCCACGCCCGCCAGCGCCAGCGCCGCCAGCCCCTTGCCGTCCTCGCTGACGATGGTCACCTCGCCCAGATACCCGCTGTTGCTCACGCAATACTGGATGCCGATCGCCCCCGCGTTGTTCCTCCCCGTGTTCACCGTGAGGTTACGGATGATCTTGTTGAAGGTGGTGTTGGTCGAATCGCCGGTGCTGAGCACAACCTGCTTGTCCAGCCGTTTTTCTTTCCCGTCGGTCAGGTCGTACACCGGCTTAGGCCAGGTGCCGTCTTTGAGGCGGATGACCGTCTGGCTGCGGCTTTCGCCGACGATCCACGGCCCGTGGCTGTGCGACGCGTTGGAGCGGCTGCGATCGATCTTGACGAACAACTCACCCGAAACCAGATACGTGCCCTTGGGGAAGTAGAGCACCGAGATCGAACGCTCGCGCTCGCGGAGTAGCTGCTGCAGTTGGGCGGTGACGTCGGTCTTGCCGGTGTTGTCCACCCCGCCGTCGCGCACCACGTCGAACACGTTGGCCGAGGGGGGATAGACGATGTCGATGTCGCCTTCAGCGCGCGCGGTGCAGGGGTGCCACAGGATTGCCCCCACGATCACGGCCCACGTCAGCACCCTTTGGATCGGCATACATTTGGTCATCAGCATTGCGAATCGTCCTTTTGCTCTGCACGTCGAAACCCATGAACAGTTCTGCGCGTTCCGCAGCCACAGCCTTTTCAGCACACCCCCGGACTTGGCGTTAGCTGCATCGCCCCCGGCTGATCAGCCCGCTCGCGGTGACCCCCGGCTGCCTCGCGTCCTCCAGCGGCGCTCCGCGGACCAGCCCTCACGACCCCGTCCCCGAGAACCCCATCCGATCGAACAGCAGGAACATGCTCCGCCAGTCCCAGTCTGGCCTGGTGGCTGTGCCCGGTGTACCCAGAAACAGGTCCTCAACCATCTCCTCGCTGCCGCCCCCAAACACCGCGCCGTCGAAACGGGCCGCATTCCAGTAGTACCCGTGTGTGCCCGTCGGCCGATTCGACAGCATTTGGTCCACCGCCAGCACCTGGCTGGGTAGAGCGTTGACAAGCCGGGCCGGATGACGCAGCGAACCCCAGTATTGCGAAGAGTTGTTGTCCCCGTAGGGGATGTAGAGGTAGCCCGAATTAATGTAGAACGTACTGAAATCACTCAGGTCCGAGCCCCAAGGCGAAGGGTAGGCGCTGAAATGCATCGTGGAACTGGGGTTTTGGTGCGAGGGACAGTAGAACACACGTGCGTCTGACACCGTCTGGGCCTCGTACAGCCCCGCCAGGTTGCGTGGCTGACGCTTCCCGCCCCAGTTGGTCGAGGTCCAGTACGCCACCCGTGCCTCGAACGGGCGGTTCTGCCCGAAGCGATTGTTGTTCTGGGTCCGGCGCGGCACCATCGGCAGGTAATTGTCCTGATCGCCCGCGTAGATGACGGTTCCCACCGCAACCTGCTTCAGGTTGGAAGCGCACACCGTGCGCCGGGCCGCCTCGCGCGCCTTGCTCAGCGAGGGAAGCAGCAACGCGATGAGCAGCGCGATGATGCTGATGACGACGAGGAGCTCGATGAGCGTAAAACCATGCAGGGGCTTGCGTTGGCGGGCGGGGGTGGCCGAGGGATGGCGATCCCTCGGCTTTGTGGGGGGCTGCGTCAGCATATCCGGGCACACATCGTAGGTCGTCATAACGTGCCTCTTGCGTAAGTGGAGCAGGGTGCATCCGGTTCGAACCACCGCCAACCATGAAGACTTCACCCGCGCTGCGCTCGCCGGGGCAGCATCAATAGCGATCCCACCGCCAGCAGCGCGAGCGAGCCGGGCTCGGGGATGATCTGGACGATCTGGATGCCGGAGATCACCGAGCGGCCAGATCCGCTCCCGAGCGAGGTCCGTGCGTATATGTCAAAGCTTGACGCCGTCAGACCGGTGAATCGGATGTAGTTGCCAGCAATAGCATCCCCCGAGGCCGTCGCGGTGGACTCTGTCCAGGTGACAGGAGGCGTTACAGGCTGCTGGATCGGCTGTATAAATCGTTCCGCAGTCGGGGTTGTCATACTTCCGAGAGAAAATCCTATCGTGTGATTCGTAGAGTTTCGCGCGACGTAGATGATCACGTCGTACTCGGCGTATGGAATCTCGCTTGCCTGAATCAGCGTGTAACGGTTAGTATCAGCCAACCCTGCGTTTCCGCGCCAACCCAATCCGGTGCCCAGCATCAGCAGATCGTCGTTCGTGCCCGTGTAGGTAAGCGGGGAGCTTTTTTGATCCTGTGTTGAAGCGTTCTGGCGGATGTCAATCGTAGTGGCGTTGCCGGAGTTGTTCTTCAGATTACTTGTCAGCACGTTGTTAGCGGTCATGGTTGTCGTTGTCCAGTGGACGGAGTCGAGCACGCCCGATTGGGTTGTGCCGTCACTCGCCAGCGTGCCGTTGTTGGTGTTGTCGGCCCGCCAGTTGAGACTAACCACGTCCCCGATGATCGACGCTTGGGCCGGGACGGACCAGCCGCCCAAGACCATCGCCGACGCCACGCCTGCTGTTTGCATCATCCGCTTGATCATGTGAGTTCGCATGTGTCACTCTCCTTTTCAGTTCGATTCGCTGGCTTGTCCGTTCATTTTTCCCGCGGGCATGCGTTGCGGGGGGCTCTTATTTCGTCTGCATCCGGAGTTTCCGTGGGTCCCGGATGCGGGAGAGCATCAATAGTCCGCCAGCCGCCATCAGCGCCAGCGAGCCGGGCTCGGGGATGACCCCTTGCACGTCGATCTTGTCGAGAAGGATCTTGCCAGTTTGGTCCGCGCCGGAACCGCTCAGCGTGATCTTGAATGCAACCTCGCTGTTGGCACTGATCCCGGTGAACGCGGGGTCGCTCACGTCGAGCGTCACCAGGGTGAACTCGCCGTCACTGCCCCGGCCATTCACGCCCGTGCCCGAAGCGAGGACGGAAGCACCGGTGAGCGAGGAGGTGACCGAGTACGCTGGGCCATCCATACCGCTCTTAGCCAGCTTGAAGCTCACCGATGTGATGTCGTAGGAGAACGCGCCATTGCCGATCGTGAAATCGAACGTGCCGTAGTTCGCCGGATTTCCGGTGCTCACGCTCACGCTGTTAAACGTCGCGCCTCCCGCGCTGGAGAACGGGGTGGCGGTATTGTCCCCGGTCGTATCATTGATCATCGCCGTGCCGAAGGTATCGGCGTTGCTCACGCTGCTGGCGGTGAACCCGCTGCCCGTGGTCGTGGGGCCGAAGCCGGCCCCCTCGAAGTCGTACTGGGCGATGATCGCGGCGCCTGCCTGCGGTACCGGCGTGATCAGACTGCCAGCCATGAACATCGCTGCCGCCACGCCTGCTGTCTTTACTGTTTGCTTGATTCGATTCATCTGATGGCTCCTCATCTGAAACCTCCTGTCTGAAACTGCCGGTCGATCGACCGGGCTTTGTCGGCGCAACGCTGCGCCGGGTGAAAGATCAATCCTTTGTTGACTCAATATCCGGCGACGGCTCGATGCCGCCGACGGGGGTCGGGTTCAATTCGAACTGGAACGCTACTTTCGCTGCGGGAAGGTGCTCGTCGGGCTGGTCGATCCGGCTGTGGAGCATGTCCACGGCCAGGGCACCCATCTGTTCGTGGGGGATGATCATGCTGGGCAGGCGCAGGCCATAGAGCGACAGCCGGCCCTCGCTGAAGGAGGTCAGGGCCAGGTCGTCGGGGACGGTCAGGCCCAGGCGTTGCGCGGCGAGGAGGATCATGCCCGCCTCGTTGTTGCTGTAGGCGACGATGGCGGTGGGGCGGTCGGCTGAGCCGAGGATGCTTAGCTGCGGGTCGGTCCAGAACTCGAGCGCGGCTTTGTTGCGCCAGCCTCGGTCGGCGAAGTCGATGCGGGTCGGTTCGAGGCCGGCATCCCGCATGGCCTGGGCGTAGCCCTCCCAGCGTTCGTACTGGCTGTAGTGCTCGTCGGGCTGATGGCGGAAGCTGCAGTGCGTGTCCGCGTAGGCGATGCGGCGATGTCCCTGCTGGAGCAGGTGCCGGGTGAGGCGGAGACTGGCGTCGTGGTCGTCGGGCCGGATGCAGTCGTGTTCGCGTCGGCAGTTGAGCCAGATCGCGGGGTGTCCGCTGGCGTCAATGAGCGATTCCATGCCAGCGGGGATTCGTTTGTGGTAGTTGACCAGCAGGCCGTCGGCCGACCACTCGCGGAGGATGCGTGGGACAAAGGCATCGTCGGTGGCCGCGTCGTCTGAGAGCTTGGCCAGGGTCATGTGGAGGTGGCGTTCGCTCAGGGCATCGTGGATCGACCCGAGGAGGCGGGGCGGGATGGTGCTGCGCGACATGTCGGCACTGATGAGCAGGGCGATGTTGCCGAAGCGTCCGGTGGAGGTGGCGCGTGCGGCGACGTTGGGCCGGTACCCCAGTTGCTGTGCGATCTTGTGGATCTTGCGTGCCCTTGCGACGGCATCTGGCCTCTGGGGGACATAGCGGCCGGACAGGATGGATGACGCGGTCATCTTGGACACGTTGGCTTGGGCGGCGATATGGTCGAGTGTGATTCGCATGATGAGGCGATTTGCGGACTGTTTCTTACCGATATAATAAGCCAGAATCGATGCTTGTCAAGGCTTTTTCGCTGATTTCATGTTAGGGGTTACCACTAGTGACCGAAGCGGGTTTGTGTAGCAGGAGTGGCGTTTTTGGGTTTCAATGGGCATTGTGGGGCGGGGGGCCTTACGGCCCGCGCTAAACAAAGGCGTTAAACGAATGCGCTAAACGGCGGGGTGTGAATGCTCACTTTGCGTTGCGACTCGATACGCGAGCGACCCAGGCGGTGTCGGCGGCTATGGCCCTTTCCAAGTCGAGGACTTCCTGCTTGACTTTGCGCAGCTCAGCTTCCGCCTCGAAGCGCAGCCGTGAGGCCTGCTGATACTCCTGCTGGGCTTTGTAGTATTCCTTGCGGAGCTGGTTGATCCGCTCATCCTTGTGCTGGATGCTTCCGCTTTCGAATTGGTCCGCGCGGTAGGCGACCACCGCTGCCCTTGCCTCTTCCAGGGCTTCCAAGGCTGCGGCCACCGTTTCGTCGTCCCTTAGCGCTTCATCCTCCATCGCCACGATGCTTGCTTTGGCGTCCATGACGCTTTGCGAGGCTGCGGCCATGCGGGGAGAGGTGGAGTTCGAGCCTGTCCTGATCGAGCTTTCGCGGAGGAACTCTTCCGCTGACGCCAGCCGGCCAAGGGCCTGTTGGTACGGTTGGGTTTCCCTCAGTGATGCCAGGACCGGCTCGACTGCGGCGTCGTATCGGGATCGAGCCTTGTTTGCTGCGGTATGGAGCCGGACCAATTCGGGATCGCTCGCACCCCCCTCGGGTTCTCCCGCGTCTTTGAGGGCCTGGGCCGCACGAGTGACGGGGAACATGGCACTTTCCACATCCTCGCGGGCCATGCTCACCTTGCCTTCAAGCGAGGCATACGTCGCCGCCAGTTCCTTTGCTTTGGCCTGGTTCTGTCGAATCCGTCCCTGGACTTGCTTGATCTGTTCCTTAGCGACCTGCTCTTCCTTCTTGTCATTCTTCTTTTTAGCCGCCTCCGCGGGCAATGCACCGAGGCACGCGACCAGACAGGCAACCAGGAGGCACAACGGGATGGTGAGTCTTACAGGATTCATACCCCTATTTTACCGGTATAATGTACCGTGTCAATAGCCTTTTGGCTCATTTGGTCATACTTTTTCTCAGAGGCTCAGCCCCTGCTGGATGTACGCGAAGGGGTCTTCGATGCGTCGTAGTTGCTCGCGGAGCAGGCCGATCAACTGGTCGCACTGGCCGGGGCTTTGTTGGCTGACATCGCGTAGTTGATAGGGGTCAGCATCGTTGTCGTAGAGGTGTAGCATCGGTTGGGCGGCAGCGTCCGACTGGCCCAGCACAAGCGTATGGCGATGCGTGCGCAGCCCCCGGAGCCCCCGGAGCCCCCGGAGCCCCGTCCCGTCCAGACCGCAGTGACTGTATAGCGCCGCGTCGGGCCGGTTGCCGCGTTCGCCCCGGAGGATGCCGCTGTAGTCCCGGCCCTGGACACCCGCGGGCACACCAGACCCAAGCCCCAGCAAGCCAAGCAGCGTCGGCATCAGGTCGGGGGCGCTTATCAACAGGTCGTCGCTGGTGCCGGCCGGTATGACCCCTGGCAGGCGGGCCACAAACGGCACACGCATCGCCTCGTCGAACCAGACACCTTTATGCATCAGCCGATGGCTGCCCATCATCTCGCCATGGTCCGAGGTAAACACCACCAGCGTTTGCTCAGCCAACCCCAGTTGGTCCAACTCGTGGAGGACCCGGCCCAACTGGTCATCCACACCGCTCACCATGGCGAAATGGTCAGCCACGCCGCGTATGGCTTTTCGTGTCTGCGGGTCATCGCTGTGGAGGTCCACGTTGGCTCGGTTGAGCAGTTCGTGCGGGGTCGCGTCCCGGTACAGGTCTCGGTAGCGCTGCGGGACGAGGTTAAACGGCGTGTGCGGCGGGTTGTTCGAGATGAACAAAGCGAAGGGCTGCGATGCGTCACGAAAGCGACCGCCGCGGTTATGCAGGTAGTCGATGGCGACGTCGGCCTCATGCTCCGGGGACCACTGCTCGAAGCAGGTGCGCGATTCGCGTGGCGCGTCGCCGATCCAGTATTGCGGGGCGAGGTGGTTGTCGTAGGTGTTGTAGGCGTGCCAGTAGCCGATCCCGTGCCGCCTTGCCGGGGGCGTGTACTCGTTCCACGCCAGGCCCTGGAAGCCCGGCGGCATGACGTAAGGCTCGCGCGGACGCTCGAGGTGCCACTTGCCGAGGTACCCCACGCTGTAGCCGGCGCCCGCCAGCACGTCAGTGAAGCACACGTCATGCTCGCGCAGCTCCCATGTCCGTTGCGGGTGGCTGTTGCAGTTGTGCAGCACGCCGTTGCGATGCCAGTAGTTCCCCGTCATCAGCATGGCGCGGTAGGGCGAGCAGATCGGGAGGTTGCTGACCGCATGGGTGAGGGTCAAGCCTTGGCTTGCGAGGCGGTCGATGTGCGGCGTTCGCACCGGGTCGCCGCCGCGATAGCCGCAGGAGAAAGCCCTCATCTGGTCTGCAAAGACAAAGAGCAGGTTCGGTCGCTGTGTTGACGGAGCGCGCGGATGTGTCATGTCGGCGTCATGGCTTTCGAGTGGAAGTTACGGATGTTTTGTTATCAGCCGCGGCGGTTATCGTTGGTAGATCGGCAGATAGCGATACGGCACGCCGAGCACGAGGATGGACATGGCGGTGTTGTAGGCCGGGCCGTGGTTGCCGTTCCATGCTCCGTCGGCGCGTTGCTGCCGCAGCAACAGGTCGTGGATCCGCGGGTACCACCGCAGGTACTGTTCTTCCCCGGCCTGATACATCGCTTGGACGGCGTAGTATTGGGCGTAGGCGAAGTGTTGGGTGCCGTCAAAAGCCTTGTCTGCGGGCGTTTCCCAGATGTATTTCAGGCCGTCTGCGACGGCTTCGCTGTCGCGGTGGCCGGTCAATTGCAACGCGAGGACGCACGCGGCAGTACGAGCGAAGCCCGGCTTGGTGCCCCGCTTGGTGTATGAGAAGCCCCCGCTGTCGTGTTGGTGGTGCTTGATGTAGTCCACTGCCTTGGTGATCACGTCGTCGGGTACGAGGATGCCCGCTTCGTGGGCCGCCGCGAGGGACACGACGACCATGGCGGTGACGGATGTGTCTGCGTCCACGGGCATGGGTTGATAGCGCCATCCGCCGGCTGGGTTCTGTGCGCGCAGGGTGACCTCCACGGCGGACTTCAGCGCATCGCGTATGTCCTGGCGCGGGCTCATCCCCCAGGCTTCCGCCAGCGCTAGTGTGGCCAGCGCGTGGTGATACATGTTCCCACCGAAATACCCGCCGTTCTGCTTGCTGGTGGTCAATAGAAACTGCACCGCGCGGTCGAGTTGCACGCCGTAGCGGTCTGGCCGCTCCACATCGGGGAAGTAGCCTTTGAGCATGAACGCCATGAGGGCCAGGGACGTCTGGGCCGGTTCGCCCCAACTGCCGTTGTCGAGCTGCGTGCGTGACAGAAACTCCAGCCCCCGCTCGATCGCCTCTTCGGCCTTGGGCGTCAGGTCAATTTCGCGCGTGCGGCCCTGGGCATGGACTGCCGGGCCCCAGTGAAGCGAACCGAGCGTCACACACAACACCAGCAACAACAGGCTGGTTTGCAGGATGGTGTTATTCAGCGAGAACTTCATAGTACGACTCCAGCAGGTTGCGGTACTCGATCGGTAGTTCACGGGCGAAGCGTTGGTGTAGCGCCTGAGGATCGCGTTCGGCCAATCTCTGCCAGCCAGTTTCCCCAGCTTTGAGGTCGCCGCGACCCACTTCGTTGCCGCCGGGACGGTCCTCGCCGCTGTCGGACTCTGATTCCATGCCGGGCATCGGCGGCTTCTGGGGCGGGGCTTGGGCCATGGGCATCGGCGTCCCCGCGGGCATACCCATGCCCGGCATCCCGGGCATACCGGGAAGCATTTCCGTGGACATCCCCGGCGTCTGAGCCATGGCCATCTGACCCGGCAAGCCCATTTCGCCCATCGCCTGGCCAAGAGACTGCTGGGCCTGCTCCATCGCAGCCATGGCCTGTTGCTGGGCCTCGCCAGCCTGACCGGGTTCACCCGCTGACATCGCCCCCGCAGCCTGAGACATCGCCTCGGCTGCTGCGCTCATGGCCTCTCCCATCGGGCCCGGCATCTGCTGCGCGAGCTGAGCCGCCTGCTGACTGAGTGCAGATTGCTGAGGACTCATGCCCGGCAGGGTTTGGCCACCGGCCTGGGCGGTACCCTCAGCCAACGCGGACTGCTGCTGCATCATCTGTCCAAGCTGCTGGCCGGCTTCCATCATCGCGGCGAGTTGCTCGGCTGCCGCGTTCGCTGCTGCGGCCGCCTGGTCCAGTGCCGCCGCCGCCTCTGCATGAGCCGCCTGCATCGCGGCCGCCTGTCCGCTGTCCATGGCGCCCGCGGCCTGATCCATCGCGGCTTGTGCATCGCCCAAAGCGTCATTGGTGGGACCACCCGAAAGCGGCTGCATCTGCCCCGCTTGGTCTGCGAGTGCCTGCTGAGCGGGCACGTGACCCGCAAGGTCGCCGCCGGTCTGAGCGGTTTGCGCCGAATCGCCGGCAAGCGCTTGCTGTTCATCGCGTATTTGCTCGATCGCTGCCGCGGTATCGCGCGCTAACTGCACAGGGTCCATCTGCGCCTGGGCGATCGCCTCGTCCATGGCACGCACCGCATCACCCAATGCCGACTCTGCAACGCGCTGTGCTGCGGCGGCTTCACCTTGTTCCGCCTGCTGCAAAGAGGCCGCGGCCTGTTGCATCGCCTGCTCCGCCTGCTGCAACGGATTGGACCCCGGCGAAGCCTGGCTCGCTGCGGCTTGCGCTGCTTCGGATGCTCGGTTCGCGGCGGCCTGTGCTTCGGCGGCACTGGCTTGGGCCTTCTCGGTGGCGGCGGCGGCTTCGGTCGCGTTGCCGGCTTGTGAGGCCTCGGCTGCTTGCTGTGCGGCTTGGGCCGCCTGGCTCGCGGCCTGGCCGGACTCGGATGCGGCCTGCTCTGCGGACTTTGCGGCGCTCTCAGCTTGCGCCGCCTGTGGCGACCCCTGCGGTGCGGACTCGGCGGCGCTGGCGGCCGACTCGGCTGATGCCTGGGCGGCCTGCGCGGATTGCTGTGCGGCGTCGGCTGCGGCTTGTGCTGGTGATGGTTGTGTGGCTTGCGCTGCGGCCTGTGCCGCTTCCGATGCACGGTTCGCGGCGGCTTGCGCTTCGGCGGCACTGGCTTGGGCCTTC
>JBGTLW010000087.1:0-31257 GCA_041743835.1 Phycisphaeraceae bacterium
AGGCCGTGGGCGACGCCGCATTGGCTGCGGCCCAGCGTTCGGAGGCAGAGGCTTTAATCCAGCGCGCGGTGGGGATGTTCCTCGATTCTGAGCGTGGCGTGTTTGTGGATGGTTTGGTGGAAGGCAGGCCGGTGGATCAAGTCAGCGAGCAGACGAACGTCTGGGCCGCGTTGGCTGGGTGGTACGCCGCGGCAGGGCGTGACGCTGGCCAGGCACTGAGCGGTTTGATCGGCAGCGATGACCCAGCCATCGCGCGGAGTGGTTACTACTTCTGGCTGTATCAGTTGGAAGCGCTGGCTGCGGCGGGGCGGATGGCCGAGGCGTTGGCGGCGGTACGGGAGCAGTGGGGGCCTTTGCTCCAAGCGGGGGCGACGACGGTGTGGGAGACGCAGGCGGGTGACCATCTGGATTCGATGTGCCATCCGTGGTCTTGCGTGCCCGTGTCGTTCCTGCTGACCGACGTGCTGGGCCTGGGCGGGTTGGAGGGTGGTGGGGCGGGCGTGGGGGGTGAGCAGAGCGTCCGGGAGTTGCGGCCGCGCATCGATCTGCTCGGCGCGGCGTCTGGGGCGATGTCCATCCGCGAGGGTCGCTGCCGGGTTGCGTGGCGTCGTGATGGTGGGCGGGTTGTGGTGGAGGGTGAGTTGCCCGATGGAGTCGCGGCCCGCATCATCTGGCCCGACGGGTCAAGCACCCCGCCGGTCTCTGGTACTTGGCAGGTGTCGCATGGCGTGTGACGGGTGCGCGGGCGACGGGCTCTGCCGTAAATGCGAAGCAATTGTTGCTTCAGTCGCTCCCCGCCCGTGCCTGGGTCATAGGCCACGGGGTGTTAGCGCGGCTGCGGGCCAAGCCGCGCGGGTGTGATTGAGCCTTTTCCACACCACGCTATTGCTCCGCAGCGGGGGCATGGTATGCTTTCAGGCAAGTGTTGCGTAAAAGTTGCTCACGCTGTGGATTCTCGCCTGCGGCCCACGGTATCCATAGAGAAGCAAGGGCTGGGGCAGTATTGCTGACACGCGGAATCAACCCACATCATGGCCAAAACCCCCACCAAGAAAACCAAAACCGTCAACTCGATCTACGACCTGGCCGAGCAGACGGGGCTTGCCGCGAGCACGATCAGCCGGGTGCTCAACCAGCGCGGTCGGATCAGCATGCAGACGCGGCAGCGGGTGTTGGCTGCGGCCAGAGGCGCGGGGTTTAAGCCGCGCATGTCGGCCCGGCAGACGGCCGTGGCGGTCGTGCTCGATCGCATGCGCTTCGCGACGTATGGGGGGTTCACCTCCACCATGCTCAACCACCTGATCGACCAGCTCGCTGAGCAAGACCTCGCGGTGGAGGTTTACACCGAGCAGAACGTGCCCCGGCTGGGCAGCCGGTTCATCGACGCGGTGATCGCGATGAGCTGGGACCGCAGCACCATCGACCAGCTCCGTCAGCTCAAGGATGTGCCGATCGTGCTGATCAATCGCATGGACCTGCCGGACGTCTCAGCGGTCGCCAGCGATCATTACCAGGGGGGGCGGCTGGTCGGTGAATACTTCGTGAATCATGGGCATCGACGCGTGGCGTTTCTTGCTGAGGAACGCGACTGGGGCGCGCAGCAGCGCATGGCTGGGATGGGCGATGCGCTCAAGGCTGTGGGCGCGGAACTTGAGCCTGCGCGTGTGGTCTTTACCAGCCACGAGCCGTTGTATGGCGGGCTGCGTCGGCTGCTGGTGCAGAAGCCGACCGCGTTGTTCCTCGCCGGTGAGGACCTGGCACTGGAGGGCACGTTCATCCTCACGGATTTGCTGGGTGTGAAGGTCCCGCAGGACCTCTCACTGATCGGGCTGGAGAACATGAAGGTCTCGCACTTCACACGCCCCCCGCTGACGACTCTGAGCCAGCCGCTGGACCAGATCGCCCGTGATGCCATGACGCTGGTGCTGGAGCAGATCAACTCCGGCCAACCCACACCACAGCACAAAGTGCTCGACAACACCATGGTCGAGCGCGAATCGGTCGCGTCGGTGTAACGCCGTGCCGGTGCGGCGGGTGCCGGCCCCGGTGGCCGTGGACTGCCCAATGCGACCTGCAAGCCCCCCTATCCCCAGCAAACCGACACAAGCAGCCGAGCACTGGCTCAGTTACGCGACCAGCCGGGTCCGGTTATCCGGACGGTACCCAATAAAGTTTTCAAAAGAATGTCAGCAATTACCTTGGCAAGTCCCTGGGCGCGTGGCATACTGAGCAACAGTTGCTTTGAGTTTTCACTGCGAGTCTTCGCCTCGACGAGAGTTCAGCCCATGTCAAACCACCCGACATGCCGTGACCGGCAACCAGCCGCAAGATGCCTTGGGCAGCGAAGCCCTGTAGGGAGCGTGGCTGCCTCGGGCTTGTCGCGGGGGCCGGGGTTCACCCTGATCGAGTTGTTGGTCGTGATTTCCATTGTTGCATTACTGATTGCCTTGCTGCTGCCCGCCCTGAGCAGCGCACGCGAATCGGCCAGGCGGATGTCGTGCCTCAGCAACCTCCGCCAGCACACCCTCGCGTTCGCTCAGTACGCCAACGAAAACAATGGCTCCTGGCCGCTGGCGCTGGCGACCGGCCCCACGGTCCAGAACTTCTGGCACCAGGGCGCACCGCTCGAAGAGGCCTTGGCGGAGTACTCCGGCGTCGATTCCGCGTACTCCCAAGGCCGGGTCGGCGGCAAGACCTGGCTCTGCCCCTCGTCGCCCCTGACCGTCGAAGTCAGCGCGATCGACAACAAGCCCAAGTACGTCAACACGCTGGGCTTTAGCCACTCGTCCGAGATCAACACCTACAGCGGGCTGTATTACCACTACGCCGACGATGTCCGCCGCAACGCCGGCAGCACGGACACCGCCAAGCAGGACCGCAGCTTCGCCGAGGACTTTTTCCGCCACCCCTCAAGCCTGTCCATGCAGTGGTGCTCGACCCGCCTCGTGCAGATGTCGGCCACGGACAACCCCAACAGCCTCAACCGCGCAGGTTTCCACTACCCCGGCGGCCGACCCGCCGCGTTCATCGATGGCCACGCCTCGGCCCTGTCGCTTGAGGAATACCAAGGGGCGTTCCAGGACATCATGAGCCGAGGGTCCGTCGCGCATCGCTACCGAGACCACTGGTCCAAAGGAAACTCCGGCGACTTCGCGCTGTCCGAGAACTAACCGCCGGACTCATCACCCCAAAGCTTTGAGACCCAGATTTGCATGTGTTTCGCACCGCACCCTTTTCACCCCCATCGGAGGCCTTTGATGAACTGTGCAGCAATCCCAACCCGTTCCCTTCTTCTGTCCACCCTCGCTTTGCCCCTCGCGCTGCTCGCTCCCGCGAGCCTGCAGGCCCACGCTGATGTGATCGTTTTGAATGCCGCGGCAGATGTCATGCTGCTCGGGGCCAATTCCAATGTTCGTGGGAACTACCTGGGGGTGAATAGTGGTGGTGATGGCAATCCACTGATCCGCTTTGACACCTCAGGGCTTGCCGCCGCGATCAACGGCGGCACCATCAACTCGGTGACCCTGAGTTTGACCTTTGCAGCTCCGAATCTCACCATGGCCAGCCCCAGGTCGCTGGATGCCTTTCAGCTTGTCGCCGCCAACGCGGGGTGGAATGGCGTGGGGAACGTCGGATTCGGGGGTAGCACGGCTGCCAGCGGGTCCTACAAGGACACACCCAACACGACCGCATGGGCCAGCGGTGCCTCGATCTACGCTGCGGGCAACACCGCCGGCACCGTGATGGCGGCCGATATTTCGTCAGTTTCGTTTGTGACGAACACGACCTACGTGTTCACGATGAACAATGCGGTGATCACCAACTGGATCAATACCCCCGCTTTGGCCGATGCGGGTATCCTCTTGGCAACCTCCGGCGGGTTCGTTAATCGCGATACCTTTTACTTCTACACCATGGAAGCGGCGACCGCGGGATATCGGCCCACCATCACGGTGGATTACACGCCCATCCCCGAGCCCGCGTCCCTCGCATTGCTGGGGCTGGGTGGCCTGCTCATGCTCGGTCGGTCGCGCAAGGCCAGCCGCGCCCGCGCTTGAGAGTCGGCGTGTGACGCCGCTTCGCATACCTGAGTACCTTCATCACGGGCCGGCCATCGACGGCCGGCCCGTCACGTTTGATGCACGCGACGCTGAGAAACGCTGGCCATGATGAGATTCCCCCTGCCCCTGATCGTGTTCGTCTTGATGAGCTTGGCCGCTCCCGATGCGGCACTGGCCCAGCGTGTCACCAAGACCGCGGAATCTTTCGACGCCCAGGCGTGGGTCAATTCGCCGTGGAACCGTGCGGAGGGCACCACCGATCTGGTCGCGCCAGGAGCCGAGGCCGAGGCCGCGACGGGAGCGATGGCGGTTCGCGTCGCGTTCCGTGGCCAGGGGTTCGAGTTCTACACCGCGCAGCCGACCGAGCGTCTGGTGATCCCCGGCCGAACCCGAAAAGTGACACTCCGTGTCCGCGCGGAGCATGATGGACAAGCGTATCCGTGGTTCCTCAAGTTCCGCGATGGCTGGGGCCGGGAAGAGGTCGATGGCCGCAAGCTCGACTGGACATTGGGCTGGTCGCTGCCCGACAAGTGGCAGACGCTTTCGTTTGAAGTCCCCGAGGACTGGGTCCAGCCGATCGAGATCACCGGCCTGGTCACGCACAACCACAACTCGCAAGGCAAGGCCGGGCAAGCACGGCTGTTTGTCGATGAACTGACCATCGAGACAGACCTCACGGACGTGGACCCCGCGAGTGGGCGGTTAAAAGATTGGCGGCCCGGGCCGGCGGTGAAGGATGCGCAACCCGCGCCCGAGCCGATCACACCCTTAGTCACCGCTACGCTGCGGACCAGCGACCAGCACAACGTGTTTGCCGGCCGTCCGGCCGAACTGGTGGTGCAGGCGCGGTCCTGGCTGGGTGAGGAGCTTGCGGGCACCCTCACCTGGTCGGTGAGCGATGCCGAGGGCGTCACGCTGATGGAGCGGCAGCAGCCGGTGCGCGTGAAGGATGTGTTGAATCTGACGGTCCCTCTGCCGCTGGATCGCTTCGGGTGGTATCAGGTGCAGGCGAAGTTGGACTGGGGCGGCCGGGCCGAGACGATCACGCGCTCGTTGCCGCTCGCGCTGATCCCCAAGCCGATCGAGTTGACCGACGCGCAGAAGCTGGCCTCGCCGTGGGGCCTCAACGTCCACGGCGGTCGCTCTCGCATGGTGCAGACCTTCCGCGACGCGGGCGTGGTGTGGTTCCGCGATTACGCTTTTAATTACGACTGGATGGTCAAGGCCAAGGGGGACGCCAAGCGTTACGACGGTTGGCCGTGGTACCCGCAGATCGTGCGTGATTATCAGCAGGCCGGGGCGATGGTGCTTGCATGTCATGCCGGGGCGATCAAGCCGCCGCGCTCGGGCGAGCCTGAGGGCATGGAGCCGACGCGGGAGTGGACGCGTGAGCTGATCGACATGGTGCTCGCGTTCCCGTCGATCACGCACCACGAGCTGGACAACGAGTACGACCTGCCCTCGCACGGCACAGCCCGGCTCGAAGAGCCGATCGGCTGGCGCAATTACCACAACTATCACCAGAAGTTCGGGGAGGCGCTGAAACTGCTGGGCGGCGGAGACCTGGTGACGGTGGAGAACGGCCGGGCCGGCATCTGGCCCGATCGCCTCCGTGCTGCCATCGACAGCGGTGCATTCGACCAGATCGACGTGGTCAACACGCACCACTACACCGGCACCGACGCGCCCGAAGTCAACGTGTTTAACCACAACACCGACGCGACGCGCGGCGAGGTGCCCACGCTGTACTTCGATCAGCTCCGCGAGATCGCCCGTCTGATGCGGTCTGACGGCAAGGCCCGGCAGCACTACCACACCGAGTTCGGCTGGGACACCAAGGCCGGCCCAGTCGTGTCTCACCGTGAACAGGCCGCGTATCTGCAGCGCGGGTTCCTGATGCTTCTTGCCGCCGGAGTGGACAAGGGCTTCTGGTTCTTCGATCTCGATGCCGCCAAAACCGAGCACTTCTTCGATGGCTGCGGCCTGGTGGACCACCTCCAGCAGCCCAAGCTCGCGTTGTGCAGCATGGCCGGCATGACGCATCTGCTCCCGACGCCGACGTTTGTCGGCATGATCAATGCGGGGGATGGCACATGGGGCTATCTGCTGGAAAACCAGGGCGAACTCGTGGCCGCACTCTGGACGCTCGACGATGTGGCCGGGCCCGCCTTGCGCTTTGATGGTGCGAAGGTGTACGACTACCTGGCCAACCCGCTGACCGGCACCGAACACACGCTTGGCCTCACGCCGACCTATGCCGTGGGCGTCGGCCGTGACAGCCGATGGTTCAAGCAGTCCGCCTACATGCTTGCGTCGCCATACCTCGTGGCGGCGACCAGCGGCGACACCGTCACCGTCACCCTGAGCGTTGAGAATCAGCGTGAGACCACCATCCGTGGCTCGGCCAGACTGGTCGTGCCCGAGGGATGGCGCGGCCCCGAACAGGCAACCGCGTTTGCCGTCGAACCGGGCCAGACACACACGGTCCCCCTGACCTTCCAACTGGCACCCGGCGCGGCCAATGGCGAGTCGCAAGTCGGCGTCGAGGTCCGCGAGGGGGATCAGGCCATCAAACGCATCCCGCTGCGCGTGCAAGTCACCCGACGCCTGTCGATGCTCACCACCGCGCTGCCTGCGACGCCCGGCCAATCGCAGACAACCGTGAAGATCTACAACCAATCCGCGTCTGAGTCTGTGGCTGGCGAACTCGAAGTCGCGCTTCCCTCCGGCTGGTCCACGCCGAGCGAGCGGGTGGCGGTCAACGCCATCCCGCCGCGTTCGCACGTGGAGATTGAATTGCCCATCACCTGGGCCGCGACGTGGAAGCCCGGCGAGTCGGCTGAGTTGCGTTTCACAGCACGCAACGGCGAGCAGGCCCGCGCCGTCCTCGCCCCGGGACAGATCCCGCGCGCAGCGAAGCTGACCATCGATGCACAACTCGACGACTGGCCCGACACGCACGCGGTGCCCGGCTGGGTCCTCGCGTCGAACAGCGGCAAGGTGGACGCCAAGCTGTACTTGGCGTGGACGGATGAGGGGTTGGCGATCGCCGGGCGTGTGGATGATTCCAAGCTTAAGGTGGATATACCCGAGAAGTTCTGGCTCGGCGATGCGATCGAGCTGTTCCTCTCCACGAACCACCAGCCCACGCCGGGCGCTTTCTCGCAGGGCGACCATCAGCTCTGGCTGGTGCCGCAGCCCGCGCTCAAGCGTGTGTATGTCGGCCAATGGGCACGCGGGAAGGAGATCGCCCAGACGCGCTACAACGTCGAAGGCATCACCAGCGCCAGCGTGGCGACCGAAGGGGGGTATGTATTCGAGCTGTTGATTCCCAAGTCAGCGATCCAGGGCTTTGACCCACGTGTCGGCTCGATGTTCCGCCTCAACTTAAACCTCACCGCGTGCGGGGCGAGCGACAAACGCGAGGTTTATTGGCCCGCCCCCAAGAGCCAGGGCACAACCAACGACCCCTCCGCATGGGGCGCTGTCCGCCTCGGCGATTGATAGGGCGACACAATCCCGCAGCGAGTAGTGAAGCCGAAGTGAGGTGCGAAACCGCTGCGGTGCGCCCTTCCTCTCTGGGGCTACGTATCGCGCGTGCGTGGCGGTCAATTGATGAGGACACGCATCACCCCCGTGCAAGATCGCCGCTCGCATTTTGATGCAGGCATGGGTCTGGTGACGATGCTCACGGATCGCCTCCGGCAGGCGAACGTGTTTGCTGCTGAAGTAGAAGCGGCTAGTATCCGCAAGTAAGTAGGCGCATGGCGCGGCCCGGTCTTCATGCACGGTTGTTGCTGCTGTAGTTTTGACACACCAAAGCGGGAAAGCGAGGACGTGATGACCCACACATATGAATCGCGAATCAAGGGTGCGCTGATTGGCGGCGCCATTGGCGATGCGATGGGTGCGCCGGTCGAGGGCTGGGGCTCCGCGGCCATCCTCGACGCTTTCATGGACTGGGACTACGCCCGGTTCATCCCGCCTCAAGGATGGGACGGGCAAAGCCACTACTGGAAGGGTAATGGCCGAATCACCGACGACACGCTGATGACCGAGGCGTTGATCGACGCCTACGCCGACGCCGGCGACCACCTCGACGCCTATGGCTACGCCAGGCACCTGCTGCCGCGCGTGGTCGGCAAGGTGGTGTGGGTTTCTGAATATCAGCAGGAGATGCCGATCTTTGAGCGGCTGTGGATGCCCGAGAAGTACCCGCGTTGGCGTCTGGAATACAACAACGCCGAGCCGCGCGTCGCGGGCGTCGGCAACATGTGCAACTGCGGCGTGGCGATGTGGATCATGCCCGTCGGCGCGGTGAACGCGGGCGACGCTTACGCCGCCTATCAGGAAGCCGCCGCCATCGGGCAGGCACACAACGAGTCATTTGCGGTAGAAGCCGCGGCAGTGCTCGCCGCGGCATTTGCGCAGGCCTTTGCAACCGACGCTATCGACGATGTCATCGACAGCGCGCTGGCCTTGGCGCAGGATGGCACGCTCAAGGCCTGCCGCGCAGCCGTCGATGCTGCCACCCCCGCCCAGTCGCTGCCCGATTGCATCGCGTCGGTGCGCGCGGCTGTCGCACCGTTCGATCAACGGACCGAGCACGTCACCGACGACAAACCCCTGGCGATCGATCGGAGCATCCCAAGCGACGTGGGCCGGCCGTCCCGCGTCATGAGCATCGAGGAACTGCCCGTCGCCTTGGCTGTGCTCAAGTACGGCCACGGGGACTTCATCAAAACTCTGCGGGCCGGTGTTTGCTACGGCCGGGACTGCGACTCGATCGCCGGCATGGCGTGCGGCCTCTTCGGGGCCCTGTTTGGGCCGGAGCAGTTCCCGCGCACGCTGACCGATGCCTTGGCCGAGGCCAACCGCCGCGACTTCGATGCGCTGGCGTCGGGTTTCGCCCACACCGCCCACAAGATCTTCAAAGCCGACCACAAGCGCTTCACACGCCGCCTGTCCGCCATGGGCAAGGGCGATTTGCGCGTGCAGTAGGCACGTCCGGTGTGTGATGATGAGTTGGTCGCAAACGCCACCTCGGCGACAGCCTCCGCGCCCGCAGCTAGCGCAGCCGCGAGATGGAACTGCTGCTGAAGATGATGACCCGCGATGTGATGATCGTCAGGGGACGCTCCGGTTCTGCTACAACGCTCCGCTGCTCGGCGCATCTTGGGCGATCGCGCCCCTGGGGCTGATCCGCTACATGTTGCCGCATGGAAACTGTTCATCGCCACAGGCTCGCAAGGGCAACACCGACCCGGCCCGTCTGTACCACCCCAGTTCGTCCACCGTGAAGTGCTTCACAATGTGCGCGCGGCAGGAAGAGGCACGGCGTCGGGCAGGGTTGTGGCGATCCTCTGCGCCAGGTACTCAGCAAGATGCCCGTGGGGGATGCTGCTCATGTTGAGTTGGCCTATCGTGCGGCCGCTGGATTCCAGCACGATGGTGCTAGGACCATGCAGCCACACCCGCGACAGGTCGGTGGGCAGCCCCTCGGTGATGTCGAGCACAGTGCGCGGGCGGCGCGGGCAGTCATCTATCCACTGACGATACGCGGCCCAGCCCGGCAGTGCCTTGGTCACGCCCAGCCAATACGCGACATATCGCAGCTTGCCAAAAAGCCAACGCCAGGCGTGCCAAAGACGGAGCTTCTCGAACACACGCAGAACGACCGACAGGCAACCCACGGCCACGCTAAACAACAGGGGCATGGCGAACAGCAGGCGGGTCAGCGGGGTGGGGCTTGCGCATCGCAGGCCGCGACGCAACTCGGGGTGCTTGGTGCCCAGCCGCACATCGTTACGGCCCTCATCGATCAGGTTGCGGAACACGCGCCGCGCGTTGCCGTGGTGATCGTGCGTGGCCTGGGCTTGCGGTTCGAGGTGGAAAGCAACGCCTGCTTTGAGCACGCGATAACCGAGGTCGTAATCCTCGCCGCCATAGCCTTGGAACGCTCTATCGAATCCGCCGATGTCATGAAACAGGTCGCGGGTCATCGACACGTGGCCCGAGCAGAAATCGCGGTACGTGTAGTACGGGTATCGCTGGGCGCGCTCGACATACAAGTCTTCCCACCACATGCGTGTGAGCATGGCGTAGTAAGACTCGTGCTGTGCTTTCGTCATCCACGCGTCGCCCAACACCACGCACGGGCCGGGGGCTTGCTGATGGCACCGCGCATGTGCTTCGAGGCACGATGGCTCGGGCACGATGTCGTCATCGAGGAACAGCAGCACAGGGCTGGTTGCTGCGGCCGCGCCGCGCGAGCGGGCCGCAGACTGCCCCGCGTTGTCTTGCGTGATGTGTCGCAGCCGTGAATCGGGGTGTGCCTCAGCCCATCGATCAAGAAAGTGTGCCGAGTCATCGGTACAGCCGTCGAGCACGACGATAACCTCGAAGCGATCAAGGGGCAGGCTCTGTCGCTCCAGCGCGGCCAGGAGAACCGCCAGCGCGTCCCGCCGGTTGAATGTCGGGATGACCACGCTCAGGTCTATTGGTTGATTGGCCTCGGGCACGTTCATGTGTTGCCCCCGTGTTGGTGGCGCTCGTGCCTGCGCGTCTGGCGGTATGCGAGCGGGCCGACGACGACGCCGCGCCATTCACACATGAGCAGCGGGAGGGCCAACGAACCGGGCCGGCGAAGCACACTCCGCAGCGTTTGCTTGAGGTGGTGCTGCTTGAGCCAGGACAGACCGACCTCGATGGCGTCGGCCTCGCGGTGGACGCAGAGGATGCGGGACAGGAACGCGAACACACCGACGCTGTACCCATAAAGCATGCGCTTAAGCTCCGACCACTCCCGACGGTCGCGGTGCCAGACCAGCGCGTCGGGTGTGTACCGGACCTGATACCCAGCCGCGAGCACGCGATAGAACGCATAAGCATCGCCCCCCGAAAGGGCTGCCGTGCCGCAATCCAGCTCTGCACCAAACACGTTAAGTCCAACGAGCAGATCACGGCGAAACGCCGTATTCGCGCCGCTGCCCACGCCGCCCGCCGCGGCAGGATTGAGGCTGTTGCGGTCGTGGCACTTGGGCTCAAAGCCCCGGGCGTGGCCGCCATAACGGTTGAAGTGGTGCTGGGCTGGTGTTTGCAGTTCGAGCGGAAGCGTCAACCCCGTCACCGCGCCCACACGCAGACTATCAAAGGGTTTGAGCATCGAAGCGATCCAGCCGCGGTCGATGATGGTGTCGTCGTCGGTGTACAGCACGACCTCGCCGGTGGCGGCTCGCGCGCCCGCATCGCGGGCGCGGTTGAGGCCCGGCTGGGGAAGCCGCAGATACGTGAACGGAGATTGATCGACCAGGCGCTTCGTGTCATCGGTCGAGGGCGCGTTGTCCACAATCAGCACCTGCCCGGTAGCGATACCCTCTGCCCGTTGGAGGGATTGCAGACATCGCTTGAGGTCTTCGGTGCGGTTGCGCGTGCAGATGACCAGCGTCCAGGTGGGTGGCGTGAAGTGCGGCTCGGGGTGGTGTTGAAGCAGGAACCTCTTCTGCTGCAGCCGTCTGACACGATCGCGGATCGAGGCATTTGCTTCTACTGCTGCCTCCACAGCATCCCGTTCGAGCCGGCCCTCCCGCAGCCGAACCCGCACCACACCCACGGGCGTGCGACGCAAGCGCACCAGCACCTCCGCTTCTTCGTAGGGGGAACCGAAGGCGGACGCCGACTGTTCGCCCCCGCTCAATTCAAACTCGGTCACAGCGACGGGCTGCGTTTCACGATCGGGTCCAGCCATGTCACGCCTCACCCTCTTCGACATCCGGCGCGGTGTATTCCTTGAGGACTTGCTCGGTGGGGCCCTCCATCAAGACCCTGCCGTGCTCGAACCAGATGACGTGCGATGCGAAACGCCTGATATCCTCCAGGTCGTGTGTGGCCATCACGAGTGTGCCGCCCTTGTCGATAAAAGAATGCAGCCGTTGGGCACACTTCTTGCGAAACCCCAGGTCGCCCACCGACAGCACCTCGTCCAGGAACAGAATGTCCGGCTGGAGGCAGATCGTGACCGCGAACGCCAGACGGGCACGCATGCCCGAGGAATACATCTTCACCGGCGCGTTAATGTACGGTCCGATGTCTGCGAACTCGACGATCTCGTTATAGCGTTCACGGATGACGGCCCGGCCCATACCCATGAGTGTGCCGTACAACTGGATGTTTGCTTTGCCGGGCAGTTCGTTGTTGAATCCCGCGCCCAGTTCGATGACCGCCGCCGATCGGCCGCGCAGCTTGATCTGCCCCGAGGTCGGCGCGTAAATCCCCGCCAGCAGGCGTAAGGCTGTGCTCTTGCCCGACCCGTTTGGGCCGATCAATGCCACCACCTCGCCGCGGCGCACCGTCATATCGAAAGGCTCGAGCGCGAAGATTGGGTCCCGTTTCTCCGGCAACTGGCGACGGATCGCGCGGATGAAAGCCTCGCGCACCGACTGGATGCGGTGCGGCGTGTAATAAAACTTCTTGGCGATCTGGTCGCAGACGATCGCCAGCTCGGGGTTGGTGTCAAAGGATCTCAGCATAGGCCGCCTTGAAATGATTGAAGAAGACGTACCCGAGCAGCAGCGCGACGAGGCCACCCGCCGTCAGCCCGGCACAAGCCCAGAGTGACGGGAGCACGCCCTCGTAGCACGCCTTATGAAATGCGGTCAGCAGGTGTACCAGCGGGTTGCAGAAGTAAATCACACGCAGCGGCCCGGTCACGAAAACAGCGGGGTAAAACACCGGCGTGATGTAGAAGAACATAGTTAGCACCAGCGGCAGGCCGTGATACACGTCACGGTAATACACCGACAGCGTGGCAAGCGGCAGCATGACCGCGAGCACCATAATAAACATGATGACCACCAGCCACGGCACAGCCAGATACCCGATCGGCAACTGGCCGTGGTGCCGAAATATCAGCAACGCCAAGAGGATCAGCGTCATCTCCATGGCAAACTCGATGAGACGCGAGATCGCCGCAGCCACGATCGATGCTTCCTGTGGGTAGGCGATGCTTCTGCTGATCTCCGCGTGCTGGACAAGCAGAAAAGTCGCGGCACTGATCGACTGGGTGATGAAGTGCCAGACGAAGTATCCGCTCAGCAGGAACGCCCAGTATTGTTCGACATCCAGCCGGACAATCCGCGAGAAAACGATGGTCAGCACCAGCACCGTGAGCAGCGGATTGAGCAGTGCCCACACGAACCCGAGGATGGAGTCCTGATACTTGATCTTAAGGTTGCGTGAGACCAGCCCCGCCACCAGCTCGCGATACGCCCACAACTCGCGGAGGTGGCCCAGCGTGGTGCGCTTGATGGGATAGACCTGCACGTCCATCATCGGTCTCCCGCAGCGTGGCCGCGTCTTTGTTCGGCGATGCGTTGCGCCGTGGGGTAAACGGTAAGCCCCGCAAAGCAATGCAGCCAGATGTTCCACAGGATCGGCAGCGGCAGCGGGTCGCGCCCCACACAACGCCGCAGGATCCGCACGCCGGGCTTGACCACACGCCAGACAAGGAACAACGCCACGCCCCGCCGCGCACCGCCTCGCGAAGCCCGCAGGCTCTTGACCAGGAACGCAACGACCGCTTTCTGGTGCGACGCCAGTTGTGCTGACATCGCTTGCATGTCTTTGCGGTGTTCGTGCTGGACACGCGCGGCCGGTTGATAGAGCAGGGTGTGCCCCGCCATGAGCACGCGCCAGAACATGTCCAGGTCGCCCCCGCCGTGCAGGGCCTCGCCCAGTTCAAAGGCCTCGTCGAAACCGCCCTCCAGCGCCAGAGCCGCGTCACGCCTCACGGCAAAGTTTGTGCCGTTGCCCACGCTCACGGCCCAGGCAATCAGAGGCGCGGGCAGGCCATGCAGGCGCTTGTGCGCATCTTCGGGCAGACGAACCACCACATCACCGCGACCGAACCCGCCGTTGGCTTCAAAGAGGCGCTCGGCCGGCGTCTCCTGGGATAGCGGCGCCACATGGCCCGTACACAGCACCACTTGGGGGTTGTCCTCGAATGTTCGCCACAACTGCCCCGCCCAGTCTTCACTTGCGACCGCGTCGTCGTCCAGAAACGCCACGATCGGGTGGCTTGCTTCTCGCAACGCGCGGTTGCGAGCAAAGTCCAGGCCCATGATCGGCTCACGCACATACCGGAACTCGGGGAATTGCTCGGCCAGCAGCGAACGCGTCGCGTCACTGGACGGCGCGTTGTCAACAACCAGGACTTCCGCGGGTTGGCATCGCTGCGATCGCACGGATTGCAGCGCGCGGCCGAGCAGCCCGGTGCGATTGCGTGTGCAGACCGCCACCGTCATGGCCAGTCGCGTGGCATCTGTGTTGTGATTTGGCATCACTCCCACCGCGGCCTTCTTTCTTCTTCGCTGCCCTGCAGGGACATCCACCGCAGTGTGCCGACGCACATGCCCACGCCATACACCCCGCGCACCAGGAGGACCAGCGGGCTAAGCCACAACGGCTCCCAAACCCCGACACGCAACCACCGCCAGGTGATGTACGCCGCGTGAAACGGGATAAGTGGGATCGCCAGCAAGGCCGCAAGCAGGGGGAAGCGGTAGAGCCAGCCCATGCGTGTGACCCCGGTGCCGCGTTTGCTCTCGACGGTGCTGTAGGCCCATCGGTAGCTGCGACGCAGGACGTTGCTCAGCCCCTTGCGGTTGTGATGGCCCACGCGCGCGGCGGGCTGGAACAGGATCGGGATGCCGCGCTGCTTTAGCTGGCTTTGCCAGGCCAGTTCCTCGTGCGCGTAGGCTATTGGTTGGGTTTCGGTAAAGCGGGATGTTTCAAGGAACAGCGATCGGTCGATGCCCAGATTGCAAGGCGGATGCTGCGTAGGTTGGTGGGGTGGTTGCCTCTCGTGGGCGTGGTACCAGCCGCAGTAGTAGTCGAGCCGTGACATCAGCGAAAGGCCGGCGGGCATACTAAGCGCACCGCCGACACAGCGCCAGCCCTTTTCCCGTGCCGCGATCATCTCAGCCAGCCAGCCGGGCTCGGGGACGCAATCGACATCCAGGAAAATCAGGAAGTCGCCCCGCGCAGCCTGGGCTCCCAGATTTCGCGCCCGGGCAGGATTGCCGGTGGAGTCAGGAACTTCCTCGACCCGCGCGCCAGCCTTGGCGGCAACTTGCGCGGTGTCATCCGTGGAGCCGTCGTTCACCGCGATGACTTCCAGCGATCGGCCGGGGGTTTGTTGTGCGAGTATCGCCTCGACAAGGCGCGTGATGCCCCGCTCTTCGTTTCGCACAGGAACAACCACGGAGACGCTGGACACTCTTGCTGGCATCTGCGTCTGCGGCGTGCTTGTCACGGCTTCATTGATAAGCTGGCCGGTTGCGAGATGGAAGTGATCCCAATCCAGGTGATCGCGGTAGTACGCAAGCCCACGCTGGGCGTAGCAGTGCCGCAACTGCGGGTCGGCGAGCAGGCGGATAATCCCATCAGAGAATGCAGCTGAATCTGGTTGGGTGAGGATAGCTGTTTCATCGGAAAGTATGCTGCGGTGCGCGTCGATGTCTGTCGCCACGATCGGCCGCGCGCTGGCCAGGTACTCGATGACTTTCAGCGGAAGATTGTGGCCATAGTTGCGGGGCGATACCAGCACGTCGGCGATGCCCATGTACGCGGACATGCGTGCCTGGGGCTGCCGGGGCAGCAGCCGATAGTTCGCGGCTGGCAGGTTGTGCGATAAATCCTTGCCCAATGCTGCCATGCCCGTTTTGTCTCCTCCCACAAGCAAAAACACCACCTCTGGAAACCGCGCCGCCACCGCGGGCATCGCCTGCGCCAGGAGGTCCAGGCCCTGGTACGACTCGAAGTTCCCTGTATAGACCACGACCGGCTGGCCCGGCGCGATGTGCAACTCATCGCGTAAAGACTTGACGGTTGCGGGGTCTGGCGTGCTTACCTGATTGGGGTAGCACCACTCATGCACAGGCTTGCCTGGTGACGCCGAGCGAACGTAATCTCTTAGGCCGTGGCTACTCGCGACGATGGAACTGCGTCGTATCAGCCACCGCTGGCAGGCGTGCCACAGGCGATGCAATGGCTTAACCCCCAGGCAGGGATGCTCGCACAGTTGCTCAGCCATGTTGCACTGCATGTCGTAAACCAAGGGCGTCTTCCGTTTACGATTGAGCAAACTCACGAGAAACGCCGACTCTTCCACCGCGTGGATAAACGCGTAATCGTTATCTTTGAGTGTTTGGCGCAGTTTGAAGAACAGCGAAGCATCCAGCAGAAGCTTGCGAAGCGAGAACCCGATGCGGATGTGCCTGAGCCGAAACGGGTTGGCGCTGCGCAGGTAACGGACATGCGGGATCTGCGGGGAGTCGCCCAGCGGGTAGGTGAGCAGGTCGATCTCGCAACCGTGCTGGCCGAAGGAGCGGAGTACATGCAGCAGAGCGATCGGCGTGCCGCGGTCTTCATAGAACGGCTCGGGCGCAACGATCAATACCCGCGTCGGTTTGGCCGAGGGCTGGGCATCTGTGAAGGGTTGAACCGGTGCCTCACTCATGTGTCTATCACCAACCAGGCAGCGCCTGCTACGCGCTCCTCTTTATCGTTGCGTACTCCCTTTCGAGCAGCTCAGCAATGCGTCCGTTCGTGGCGTGCAGGTCAAATCGTTCACGCACATAATCCACGACCCGTCTGCTGAATGTCTCTCGCTCTTCACGGGTCAGAGCCGCGACTTCACCCATCGCACGTGCAAAGCCCGGAATGTCGCCGGCCTCCACCACCCAGCCCACAGATGGGTCGCTGACGACCTCTGGCATCCCCCCGACACGGAACACGACCGGTATCGCACCCGCTGCCATGCCCTCGAGCAATGCCAAGGGAAGCCCCTCGATGCGGCTGCTGGCCAACACCACGTCTAGTAATGCGAATACCTGCGGCGTATCCTTCTGAAAACCAAGCCACCGCACACGATCGGCCACCTTTAATTCTTCGCCAAGCGCTCGAAGCGACTCCGCTTCGGGTCCGTCGCCCGCCGCCACAAGGTATGCGTCGCAAGCCGGGCGGGCCGCACGAAACGCCGCGAACGCCCGGACCGCCAGGTCCACGCCTTTTTCCTGACTGAGCCGTGCCACGATGCCGAACACCAGCGCATCGGTCGGGATACCGTGAACACGCCGCGTTTCGATGCGCTGCTGCGGTGTGCTGGTAAACCTATCGCAATCGACACCGTTGCGGATGGTCACGATCTTTCTCGGCGGGCAGGCCCATAGGTCAATGAAGTGCTGCCGCACCGCGTCGCTGACGGCAATGATCCGCGTGGGACAGCGCATCCGCAACTTCCGCCGCAGCCGTTCGCGGTGCCACCACACGCTGTACCCCGGCACCAGCCCGCCCAGGTAGCGCTTGCGCGTTCTGGCGGGCATGGGTGGCGGCAGCGTGTGCTCGATGTAGATGATCCGGTCGAACGACTTGCGCACAGCCTTCATGAACGCCAAGCTCCTTCCGAATTCGACATCCAAGGCCGGAAACAGCAGCACTCGACTCCGCAATCCGACGAAGACGTCCATCCATGCGGCTTCGGTTTCCGGCGCATCATCGAAGACGTCGATCGGGGCTTGCAGGATGTTGATGCCCGCTGGCGGCGAGGTGGTGCTTTCCTTGCCACAGATGTATTCGAGGGGAAACCCGGCCGCGCGCAGATGTTCGATGAGCAGGAAGGTGTGATTCTCCGCACCGCCCCAGCCTTGGCTGTGTTCCAGCACACAGACGGCGGGCTTGGTGGGAGAGGTGGTGTCCGGGCCGACCGACGCCGGACGCCGGGTGACGTCTTCGGCGGGGCGATGGGCGTACCACCACAGCTTCGCGAAATCGATCCACGCGTCGATTGGGTCGCGGACTGTCTTGCTGAGCCAGAACCGGGCGCGCCAGGTCTCGTCGTCGTTCAGCCCCGTCGCGCAGACGATACGATCGAAGCCGACCTCGGCATCGAAGTTGTCTGCGATGTATGGTGGCAACCGTTGACTCCAAGCCGCGCGCTCCGCGGGTGTCAGTGCCATGACCTGTCGCATCGCCGAGGCGAGCGCCCCAGAATCGTCTGGTGGGACCAGCCGCCCCAAGGCCGAATCGCGGATCACCTCGGGTATGCCACCGACCGCCGACGCGATGGGAATCACGCCCGCGCGCATCGCTTCGAGCAGTGCCAGCGGCAGGCCCTCCTCATGGCTTGGCAAGAGGATGGCGTCGAGCACGCCGTAAACTTCGGCCGGGTCCGTCACAAACCCCAGCCACACCACGCGATCCGCGACGCCCAACTGATCGGCTAAGTCGCGCAGCTTACGCTCCAACGGGCCCTCTCCCGCGATGACGAGGGTCGCGCCGCGCTTCGCTGGCGACCCATCCAGGCTCGCCAAGGCCCGGATCGCCAGGTCCACGCCCTTCTCGGGGCTTAGCCGCGTGACCATGCCGAAGACAAACGCATCGGGCGCGATGCCCAGGCGTTGACACACGACGCTTCGCTGAGTTGGGCTCAGGGGTTCCACGGCACCGGCCACACCGTTGTGAACTGTCGCCACCCTTGCGGGCCGCGCCTGCCACATGTTGATCAGTTGGCCGCGGGCCTCTTCACTGACGGCGACGATATGATCCGCGCAGCGCATGCGATAAGACCTTCGCAGTCGCTCGATCCAGTTGGCGCGTCCGTCGCCGCTGAAAAGATCGAGCCACGTTGGCATGCGCAAGCCTTCGGGCAGGCCGTTGGGTGAAGCATGTGCGATGTAAATCACTTTGCTGAATGACCGCCGCAACACACTCAGAAACGCGAAACTCCCGAACGCAATCCGCGGGCAGGGAAGAATGACCACGTAGGCCTTGATGCGACGCAGGAGGCGCAGCCACGCCTCGCGGTCGGCGCGATCGTGGATACTTAAAGGCACGGGGATCCACTCGAAAGCAATCGAATCGATGGCCGCAAGCTCGGGGTTGGGTAGGTTGGTCCTGGCCGTCACGAGCTTGATGTGAAACCCACGAGCCATCAGGGCGTCGATCAATTGCCGGGTGTGGCGCTCGGTCCCGCCCCAGACCGGGTTCTCGGCGATGATGCACACCGTCCGGGGCGCGTCGGATGGCGGCGACTTCTTGGCGTTGATGAGCGCCAGATGCCTGCGGCACTGTTCCCGCACGCTTTCTGCGACCGAGCAGCGCAGCCCCAGCGAGATCAATTCGCCGATGGACATGGCATTCACCCGATCCTTTCGAGGCGGCGCTGCCTGCGGCGCATGGCCATTAACACGGCGGCCTTCTGCCACAACAACAGCGTGATCAACAGCACGATGCCCGACAGCAGCGGCAGGACCGCCTCACGGGTGAACGTGCTGACCAGCAAATACGCCATGCCCGCGGCCACGACCGTCAACAGCGCGAGCATTTTCGACAAGCCCAGGGTCTTAAGCACCAGACAAGCGGTGCCGTAGAACTGAATGCGCTGAAGGTAAAACGGGACACTGAACAAATAGCAACCCGGGTCGGTGGGATAGAAGGTACGCACGTGCTTGTAGACCGCCGTCGTAAGCCGGGAGCTGATGGTTCGTAGCCAGATGAAGGCAGACACCCGATAAGGAAGCTCGGGGACCTGACTGGGCAGGATGAAACGGACCGCCTCATGATCCGCGAACTTGTTCAGCAGCGATTGAAGATGAGCGAATTCCTCATCGCCCAACATCCACGAATGGAACGAAAGATGGACAAGTGCCGGGATACCTTGGGCCAGCGCCGACTCTACGATCCCGATAAATTCATCGACCCCCCACGAGCAGCATCCGACGACCAGCAGGCCCGGCATGGGATACGCCTCATCGCCCACCAATGCGCAATCAAACCCGGCTTCCCTGAGGACCTTCAGAGACTGCTTGTCGTAGGTGTTCCAGGGAAATATGAAGGTTGAAATCTCGGTGCCCAGCAGCTTTTCAAGATAGGCCTTGCCACCCAGGATTTTTTCTCGCTGCTCGGCGGCGGGCAGGCCAGCAAACTCGCTGTACCCGTCGGGGTGGGCCGGGTCGAACGGGAGCCAGGGGTTCGCGATCCCGGCGAAAGCCCGCTGCGGGTCGCGGTCATGGGTTGCGCTGGGTCGGAACGGGTTAGTCTGATGTGTGTCGCCGTGCTGGGCGATTTCGAGCAGCCCCTTGGCCCGATATTCCTTGAGCAGGGCCACCATGTCGGGGTTTTCTTCGAGCGGGTGGGGCTTTGCCCCGGCGTCGCGTTCATCGTGCGGGTCGTCCACAACCCGCGGGATCACCGCCGCGACGTGCGGCACGCCGTGTTGTTCCAATAATGACAGCAGCCTGCGCTCGTGAGACACATCGCTGAGCGCGCAGGGATCATCATTGCGAAGGATGATGTAGACCAGACGTTTACTCATCGGGCATTTTCGTCACGGAACCTCGGTTATCAATCAGTTTTGGCAAACAGTGTATCGTCTGTAATGCTCAAATTGGCTATCGGATTCTTTCGCTCACCCCTTGAGTATTCCGATGTATCCGCAGTGATCGTGGCCAGTAGCTGCTTCGCATTGTCCCCCTCAGAAGTGAAACGCAAAGCGATCAATATGTCACGGTGCTATCGATGACACAGCAAGAATTGCCATCCATCAGGCCCGAGGGGGCCATGCGGTTATCCAACTGGATCGCGCTAGCGACTCTGATCACATTGCTTGCGGGTGGCATGCGATGTATCCACCTCGGGGACTACGGCTTATGGGTGGATGAGCTGATCAGCATCAAACGCGTCTGCGGCAACATGCTGGAGTACAACCATCGGCTGACCGGCTATCTGCCGATCATGTTTGCGTTGCAACTCAAGGGTGTTGATACCGCCGCGATGCTCTCGAATGAGGCGTGGAACTGGGCGGCTATGGGCGTCACGCCGTTCTGGGCTCGGCTGGGCCCCGCGGTGGTGGGTATCGTTTCAGTCCCGCTGTTGATGCTCGCGGCCAGGCCGATCCTTGGCCACCGGGCGTCGCTGGTCTTTGGCCTGCTTCTGGCTGTCGCGGTGTGGCACCTGTATTGGTCGCAGAACGCTCGCTTCTACACCCCCCAGTTCCTCTTTGCCAACCTCGCGTTCCTGATCTACTTCGATGCCACCCGGCTGCGGTCCAACTGGAAGTTCGCCCTGGCGATGGTCTGCCTGGGGGTTGGGTTTACCAGCCACCCAACCGGAGCGTTCATAGGTTTCGCGATGGCGGGGGACTGGCTTTTCGGTTTGATCCGTCGCAAGCGCGTATGGATTGGGCCGGTAGGCTGGGCTACGGTCGTGCTCGGCAGCGTCTACTTGCTTTACTGGTGCTACCTCTTTGTCATCCACAAAGGGTTTGCCACGTTTCGCGAGCAAGGCAACAGCTATTCCCACGCGAGCTTGGTCCTGGGATTTACCTTCATGGCTCAGCCCGTGATCATCGTGATGGCGTCTTTGGGGGCATGGATGGGCATACGCCGCGGCCGACGCGAGGAGGCGGCGCTGGTGATCGCTGCGGTGACCCCAATGTTGCTTTTGCTTGTGGCCGCGTTCGTTTTCTACGCCCACTTCCGATACGCCTTCGCCGCACTCGGTCCCGTGCTCGCGTTGGCGGCGATCGGGCTGGATCGGCTCTACGCGGAGCTCAAGCCCAGGATGGGGGTGCTGGCCGCAAACGCCCCTACGGCGGTGGTCGTTGTTACCTGCCTGCTGGCCTGCCTGTTTTACTACCGCGGCGGCGAGGGCTTTCGCTTGCGATGGCATGATGCCTTTGCGTATGTGGAGCGTTACGCCAAGCCGGGGGACCTGATCTACACTGACTACGTGCTCGGCGGCCAGTACTACCTGCAGCGCGACGATCTACATTTCCTTCGGCCAGATTTGGACCTGCTGGCCGAGGTCGATCGCCCAGCATGGTTTGTGGTGATGAGCGAGACCGCGTCATCGGTGTCACCCGCGGAGCCCGCCTTGCGTCCGCACGCGGAACTCAAGGCCTACTTCGATACTCGGATCGAGCAGCCGTTCTCATCCATCAAGATCTACCGGTACGTACCGATCACAGCCAAAGGCGTTGAATCTGAGCCCTTGCCTTGACCACGACCGGTGCTCAGTCTCGGGGTGACACGTCTGCGCCAGCGATGGTGGAAGTCGTGTTGCGTGGCGTGCGGTTTCATGCGGTGACGATGCGCGAGGCCCTGGATGTCACCGCACAAGCCACCGCCTGTGGCAGAAGCCGCCGGCTCACCGGCTATTTGCCCGCCAGCAACTTCCTTGCGTTACCCATCGCCCTCATCCTCATTGTGGCCCCTTAGATGCTCCACGTTCAAGACTGAACCAGTCGATATTCACCAGCGCGTTGGGGTGCTTCGCCTCGCCGCGATGGATGACCAGTGCGACGTTTCGCTGGCCGCCCTTGTCCAGCTTGGCGGGGAGCGTGAAGGTCTTGAAGTCTTCCCAGCCGCCGGTGCTTTCCACGGTAAATGCCGCGATCACCTCGCCGCCGGTGATACGCCGATTGTCGCCGACTTCTTCGATCACCGGATCAACAACGACCTCGATGATCGAGCCCGCCCGGTCGTTGGGTGCGCCGTAACGGATGGTGACCTGGTCAAACGGCTTGTCGCGGCCGAGCTCCAGATCGCGGTATAGCATCCAGCACCCGCCGTGCAGGTTGAACAGGAACCAACCCTTCTTGATGCTGCCTTGGCCGTCGTCGTAGCGCTCCGCTTCCTGCTTGATCGATAAAGGCGGGTGAGCCGGCACGTCGATCTTCATCGTCGCGGGTTCGGAGCGGTTGCCCGCTGCGTCGGCCGCGGTCACGCGATAGACATAGCTCTTCCCCTTGGTCATCGTGCGGTCCTCGAACTCCGTCCTGGTCAGCGTCGCGAGCACCCGGGCTTCGGCTTCGCTATCGTCGGCGGGCTGGCGTTCGATGATGTAGCCCGTCACGCCGATGGCGTCCTGGCTTGCGCGCCAATTGAGCACGACCTTCCGGTCGGTCACGTGCAGCGTGTGCAGGTGATCGGGTTTGCTCGGCGGGGTGGTGTCCTCCGCGGTCGTGGCTTTGAAGGCCGTCGGCTCCGAGTGCTGGCCGAACTTGTTGTAAGCGATGACCTGGTATGCGTATTCCGTCTCGGGTTGCAACCCATGGTGGCGAAAGCTCTGGCGGTGGCGGCCCAGTGCTTCGTCGCCGGAGCGCACGATGAATCCCGCGATGTCGCCATCGGCATCTGCACCGGCCAATGCGAGGGTCAGCGACGCGTCGCGCCGCTCGATCAGCGTCACCATGGGCGGCTGGGGCGGCTGGCTGGCGACCTCGGTCGGGAAGCCGGCGAACAACGGCAGCAACCCCGCGTTGCCATGGACGGGCAGGTCGTGCTTGGTCAGCGTCCGGGTCTCGCCCCCGCGGGTTTCCCGGACAAGCGTGTGCGTGGCGAACTTCGGGTCCCACACATACTCCGCCACAGCGGCGAGGCTCAGTTGCCCGCCATGTTCAACCTCGAACGCGATCTTGTCCACGCCGAACTCCACGCACTTATACAGGTGTGCCCCGATGATCTCGGTGCGGCCCCCAGCCTTGGTCAGCGCGATGGGGCCACGGCACTCGGTCTTAAGGCCAAGCACCCACGCCGTGCCGCCATCGTTGGTGAGCTTCCAATCGCCACCCTCGAGATTCAGTTGCCGGGCATAGAGCGTCGAGCCGGGCCCGATATAGATGCCATGCCCCACGATGTCCTCCAGGAATAGTCGGCCCTTGCCAAGGTGACGCGGCTTGGCGACCTCTGAGAATGCGGAAACCACAAGGTCTCGGTCGGCCCTGTGAATCAGCGTCGGGTTCGGGAAGCGCTTGAAGGTAAACCGCAATCGCTCGAGCACGACCACGGGCGGATCGCCGTCCTCGAACATGAAGATCGGCTTGTCCGGGTGCTTGACCAGCGCGTCGGCCACCTCCAGCGATGCTTCAAGTCCGACGATCCGCCGCACATTCCCACGGATGTAGATCGTGTCGCTGATGTCGTACGCGCCGCTGCGGCCGGGGTCGTTTGGGTTGCTCTTCTGCTTGCCGCGGGGCAGGTACACCGTGGTCGCGCCGCTGTCGATCGCCTTCTGGATCGCCTCGGTGTCATCCTTGCCGTCACCCGGCAGGCCGCCGAACTGCTCGGGACTTACCCACTGATTCAACGGGTCGTGCGGCACGGTCGGGGTTTCAACAATCGGCAGATTCAGCGAGCGGATCTCGCCGGGGAACAGCGAAACGCGTGGGCCCGAGACCCACTCGTCCACGGGGCCGGTCGCTACCGCCTCAACCTGATCGCCGGTGATCGCCTGCGCGTAACCTTCGACATTGACGTTGCGGACATACAGCGTGGCCCGCTCGTTGCGGTTCTCCATCGCCGGCCGCTCGCTCGCCTTGCCCTTGCCGACGATGCGGCTGTCGATGACGGCGAACACGCCATCGTTGCCCCCGTTGCGTATCGCGGGCACGCTGTTCTCACTGTCGAGCTTTCGGAGGAACACATAGTTGCTGAAGTTATCGACACCCGCCACGCGTTGGCCCCGCAGCGTCAGGCCCTCAATGGTCACCGAGTTGACCGTGTGCCGGACGCGAACGCCAAGATCGAAACCGATCACGGTCACGTTCTTCACCAGCAGCGGCCCGACCTCGGGCTCATCGAGCCCCAACCCCACCGCCCCCGGAAGTTCGCCGTTCTCACCGGAACGAATGGTCACGTCAAACACACCGCCTTGGTTGTTGGCACAGAAGTTGAGCCCAACCGCGCCGGGGTTACCCGCCCCGCTGTCGATAGTCAGGTCGCGCACGGCATTCTTGAACCGCTGCGCTGGTGGCCCGCCGGTCCAGATCATGTTCTTCGGCTTGTTGGCGTTGTCGTAACCCGGGGCGTTGTCGACCAGCCGCAGCGTCGTGTGACCCTGACCTGCGCCTTGGAGGATATTGAAGCTGCGTCGGCCCGGCCACTTGATCGTGTCGCTGATGTGGTACTCGCCCGGCGGCAGGTAGATGATGCTGCCGTTGCCTGAGTTTTCGTCGAACGCCTTCTGGATCGCGGCGGTGTCGTCCTTCCCATCGTTGGGCACCGCGCCGTACTCGGTGACATCGACCACACGCGAATCGGCGGGGAACAGGATCGGCTCATCAACGGCGTGCGCGGCTGGGACCAGCGAGAACGATAACAGGCACAGGGTGTGCTTCAGCATGAGGTATTCACCTTCGGGTTTGCAGGTCTTGGTCGGAGGGTCAGGTTCAATCGGCTTTGACAGTGAACTGTTTGGGTAGGTCGCCAAAGACATTGCCAGCCAGCGCGGCGAAGTCTTCCTCGACACGCGATTCCACGTGGGCGTCGGCCATCAGAAAATTGCCGCTGCCGATGTGGCGAACGGTGAACTTCGTGCCCGCGTTGCTCCCCGACCACGCCACCGCCCACGTCCTGGTACCACGTGCCGAGTCGGTGGTGCTCGGAAAGATCATCCCCCGTCGTTCGGTGTAGGTCTCGACCAAGGCAAGGGTGCGGGTAGGCTGGCTGAGTTCTTCGGGTCGCGTGTAGGATTGCGTGTGATTGGACGCGGGCCCGCCGGACCCGCCGATCGCTTTGTTGCCCGGCGTGTAGCCTTGAGGCATGCCATAGATGGCGTGGGGGTTGGTGCTGGTGCCAGAGCCGACGGAATCGGGGCACAAGATGCCCAGGCGGCTTTTGAAGGTAGGCAGATCGCTGTGATAGAGGAAGTTGCTGTCGGGGGCGAGGCCCGCGTTGCTTAGATCGACGCGCCAGTTTGCGCCAAAGCCATTGCCGCCCTGCCAACTCGGTTCATTGAATCCCATCGGGAAGTGCCCGACTTCGGTGGCGTAGTTCCAGAGCATGATCCCCAACTGGCGCTGATTCGATTTGCAGACCGTGTCGCGCGCCACCGCGCGGGCGCTCTTGAGGGCCGGCAGCAGCAAGGCGATCAGCAGGGCGATGATGCTGATGACGACGAGGAGTTCGATGAGGGTGAAACCATGTCGGGGCCGGGCGCGGCGTGCGGGGGAGGCCGAGGGCTGGCGATCCCTCGGCTTTGCGGGCTCGATGGGGTGGCCTTTGGGCTCCATCATGCGGACTTGGTGGTAGGTCGCCATATTGCCTCTCTGAGCACGTGGAGGAGGAAGTCCGGGGCGAAACCGCCGGGCCGACTTCCGTCGGCGCGGCGGCAGGAGGAATCCTGGGAAGGCTCACGCCTTGCGTTGACGCGAAAGCATCAGCAGACCGCCGAGGCCCATGAGCGCGAGCGATGCGGGTTCGGGGATAAGGGTCAACACAGCATCCGTGCTGTTGTAGGTGATCGAGTAATTCGCGGCGTCTGCGGCCACGCCCGACCCGCCGAGGATCGTGAGGTTGCTGGCCAGGTCGAACTCGCCGGTGACGTTGCCGTAGTTGAGGATAGTCCAGCTATCGCCGGCGCTGCCGTTGAACCCGTTGACGTAGTAGAGTTCGAGGTTCGAGTCGGCGTCGAGAGTCAGCGCCCCGTTGGTGAGGGTCAGCACGTCGAAAGTGCCGCCGGCAGTGCCGCCCAGGTCGATGCGGAGCGTGGCGTCGGTGCCGCTGAAGACCACGTCGATGTCGGTCATGGTGAACGTGCCGACACTGGCGAGGCCGCTGCCGTTGTGCTGGTTACCGGGGGAGATGATGCCCTCGTTGGTGATCGTGAGCACCTGGTTGAGGTACGTTGCGCTGGTAAGAGGGTTGTAATCCAGCGACCCGTTCGACGCGTTCGTGAGGACGCCCGTCGATTGGTTCGTGAACACCACGCTTCCACCATCGCCGGTACCGGCACTATCCACTTCGCCCTGAATGATGGCACCTGCCGCAGCCCGCCACGTGCCGGCATTGGAGATTGTCGCGGTCCCGCGCTCGTGCAGGTCCATCTTGACCGTGCCATTGTGATTCACGACACCCGTAGCCTGATTGGTGAGGCCAATGTTGACGGTTCTGTTGCTGTTGTTGATTTGGTTGTATTCGACACTGAGGGTGGAACTGGAATCGATGGTGATTGCTCCGGCATTGTTCACGCTGAGGATCGTCGCCCCATCCGAACGTCCGCTGTATAAAAAGTTCAAAAGCGCACCATTGGAAACATTCACTGCGGAACCTGCGCCAATGTTAATGTTGCTGGTGTCGTTCTGATTAGAAGTGGTGGTAGCCGTGCGAAGGGCGCCGATGGTTGCATCGGCCGAGACGTTCACTACGGCAAGATTGCTGCCAGAACCGATATTGATGGTCAGGATGTCGTCATTGGCAGTGCCGTACGCACGGCCGTTTCCGATCTGGCTGCCTGCCGTGTCCAAAGTGTAGGTGCCGTAAAGGTTGATGTTGACGCCGGTGCCGTTGTTACTGGAAAAGTTCAGGAAGTTGCCATTGAGGTCCATCTCGAACATCGCGGCGTTGCTGATGGTTGAGCCGTAGTTGATGCCTGATGCCGCAGTGCTATTGGTATTGATTGTCAGATTCGCGCCAAGCGTGATCTTGTTGGTCGCGGTGGTCGTGGATTGGTTGATTTGAAGGAACTGAATATTGGTAGCCACATCTACGGTGGTGGAAACGCCGAGCGGCGCATCTTCGAAGATGGCGGTGTCCACCGCGCCAGGGAGAACGTCGCCGGACCAGTTTGTGTCACCTGGACCAGAATCGGTGGACCAGTTGTTGTCCACGTCACCGACCCAGGTGACGGGGGCGGCCGAGGCCGAGTGGACACCTAGGGCCAACGACAGGCCAGCCGCAGCAGCCGTCAGAGCAAACGCGGTTTTGGATCGCAGACGATTCATGATGATCTCCTTCTATAAAGTGACAAACACAGGTTTCGATACGGGACACAAAGCCAGATCACACGTCTGGCGGATACATCGGAGTCAAGCGGACGCGGGCGGCGGGGGGCCGAGGGTTTCGCCCGCGGTATATGTCATCGGAAGCGCCACCGGGGGCAGTACTGCGGCCGGCTCGGCGATGGCGAGCAACAACTGCTCGACCGCGGCCTCGCCCAGTTCCGCCTCGGGCAGCAGCATCGTGTCCACTGTCGGACCCACCGCGTTCTGCGCGGCGCTGAAGCAGATGACCGACAAGTCACGCCCGAGCGTCAACCCCAGCGTCTCGGCGGCACGCATGAGGATGTCTGCCTGCAAGTCGCTGTAAGCCACCACAGCCGAGGGGCGGTCGGGACTAGACAGCAGGCCCCGCGCCCGGCTGATGGCGTCGGTTTGCCACCATCCGGACGGCGTCAGTACGCGTGCCTCCAAGCCCGCTTCGTGCATCGCTTTGTCGTACCCGGCCCGGCGGTCGGCGTGGCTGTAGTGCGCCTCACCAGTCTTCGCATCCACAGAAAGGGTCGTATTGAGGAACAGCACCCGCCTGTGCCCGAGGGCCAGAAGCCGGCGGGTCGCTTCGTGAGCGGCGGCAAAATCATTGATGTAGATGCAGTTGCGCTTCTGCTTGGAGTTGATCCAGACCGAGGGGATGCGGTGTTGGGCGATCAGCTCGACCATGCGCGGGGGGACGGCGTGGGTGTAGTTGATGAGCAGGCCATCGACCATGATCTCGCCGAGGATGCGGGGCACGGCGTCGTCACTGGTGAGGCGGGCGTCGTCGAGGAAGGTGGTGACCAGGTGCATCTGATCCGCAGCGAGGCGGTCGTGGATGCCGCGCATCATCTTGCCAAACACGGTGCTCTGGCTGTCGTGTGTGCTCAAAACAAGGCCTACGGCATTGCACTTGCCGGTGGCAATGGTGCGGGCGGCGGCGTTGGGTCGGTAGCCGAGGCGTCGTGCGGTCTTGAGCACGCGGCGGCGGGTCTGGTCGGATGCCCCGGCCGAGCTGCGGCCGCCGTTGAGCACCTTACTGACCAGTTGGCGGGAGACGCCGAGTTGCCGGGCGATCTCCGTGACGCTGGCACCGCGTTGCGCTGCGGTGGCGTTTCCGGGGCCGTTTCCGGGGCCGTTTCCGGTAGTGTTTCCGGGGTGTTCCGACTTGTCTCGGGTGCTGATTGGCATGGTTGAATCCGATGCGGGAACACGACCTGGATATCATTGACAGGTAAATACAGTTTACAGGTAAATTGACTGTAGTCAATGGGTCTGCTACAAGTTTTTTCACGACAGACCTGCGCGGACCCGCAGACAAGCTCTATCCAAGCCATGACTTAGCGTAACATGCTTATTCTTAAGCATTTAAAGCCGCGTCCGCAGAAAGACAGTGCCTATGAACCAAGAACAACGCGCATGGTTCAGGTCGGCGGTGTTCTACGAGGTTTTCCCTCGGCTACACAGTGAGCGGGGCGATTTCGAGGGCGTCCGCCAAGACCTGCCGCGCATCCGTGACCTGGGTGTGGATGTGCTCTACCTCATGCCCATCCACCCAATGGGCGATGGCAAGGACAACCGCCTGGGCAGCCCCTACGGCATCTACGACCACCGCGCGATCAACCCCGAGTACGGCTCCGAAGACGACCTACGCCGCCTGGTCGATGATGCGCACGCACTTGGCCTCAAGGTCATCCTCGATGTCGTGCTGCACCACCTCTCTGGCCGATCGAAGCTGGCGCGTGAGAACCCGCAATGGTTCCTCCGCGACGAGCACGGCAAGCCCACGACCAAGGTCCCCGCCTGGGCTGGCGTCGCGGACCTGGACTACCGCCACCGCGAGGTGTGGCATTACCAGATCGACACGTTGCGTCATCTGCTGAGTTGGGGGATCGACGGCTTCCGCTTCGATGTCGTGCCGCTGATTCCGCTCACCTTCTGGCTGACGGCCCGCGATGAAGTGGACCCCCAGCGCGAGCAGGTCTGGCTGGCCGAGTCCGGTTTCATGCGCTTTGTCAAGAAAGACAAGGACCTGGGCATCCCACACCTCAGCGACCCCGAGTTGTATCAGGTGTTCGACATGACCTACGACGCGGATGGTCAGGAGTATCTGCACGCCTACTTCGCTGGTCAGGCTGAGCTTTCCGACTACCTGCACCAGGTCTATCTGCAAGAGGTGCTTTACCCTGCGGACGCGATCAAGCTGCGGCTGCTGGAGTGCCACGACGATCCGCGATTCGCGATGAAGGTGCGCGACCCCGACGCGCTGCGTTGCTGGACCGCTTTCATGATGCTGCTGCCCGGCGCGATGCTGCTTTACGGCGGGCAAGAGCTGGCGACCGGTCGCGATCGGCCGATCGGCAGCCGGGGCCAGGAACACTACCACCGCGAGCGTCACAACGTGCCGTGGGAACGTGGCGACGAGTCGTTCGCCGGGTTTATGCAGCAATTGATCGCATACATGCGCAGGGTCAAGCGCGCCAGCCGTGTCTGCCACGTCAGCCAGGTGACGCGTGGCGTGGTCCGGATCGACTGGCGCGGGCCGGAGGTAGCGTGTACGGCCCTGCTCAATCTGGAGAACCGCTTCGGCGAAATCAGCGTGCCCTGGTCCCTGAGTGGACGCGATGCGCTCACCGACGAGCCCATCACGATCTCCGGCCAATACACCATCCAGCAACGCCCTGTGATCCTGGACCTGGACCCAGCGACCGCCCCGGTGCCACGGTCGCCCAACGACAACTTCTCATTGCACGGCGGCGCAGACTGGTCAGCCGTCACCCGCCCATAGCCCGGCGGTTGCCGCGAGACACCCATCCACAATTTGTCACGCATTCTCGCCGGAACGACAAATTGAACTTCCCCCCAAATGACGGGCGCGGGGAACAACATGGTTAAGCGGCCTGGTGCTTTGCTTCGTAGGCCGCGGGACTCATATAGTTTAGCGTCGAGTGCAGACGCTGGCGATTGTAAAACACCTCGATGTAGTCGAACAGTTTCTGGTGGGCGATGGCCCGCGTCGGCAGCGGGTCGTCCAGCTCGGTCTTGAGCGTGCCGAAGAAGCTCTCGTTCACCGCGTTGTCCCAGCAGTTGCCCTTGCGGCTCATGCTGCATGTGATGCCGTGGTCATCGAGTAGCTGCTGGAAGTCGCCGCTGGCGTACTGGCTGCCGCGGTCCGAGTGATGGATCAACCCCCGGAAGTTGTCCTGGGAATTCTCTCCCGCCCCCGGAAGCATGCCGGTCAACCCCAGCCGTTGACGCAGCGCCCGTCGGGTCGCTTGGCACACCAGGTCGGCCTTGAGGTGATCGGCCGTGGACCAGCCCACGACCCTGCGGCTGAACAGGTCGATGACCACCGCCAGATACAGCCATCCCTCATCCGTGTCGATGTAC
>JBGTLW010000088.1:0-6692 GCA_041743835.1 Phycisphaeraceae bacterium
GTAGGCCGGCTCGGTCTTGATCAGCGGCACCGCCTGGCGCTGCATGTTCGATCCCATCAGCGCGCGGTTGGCGTCGTCGTGCTCGAGGAACGGGATGAGGGCCGCGGACACGCCGACGATCTGCTTGGGGCTGATGTCCACATAGTTGATGGTGCTCGACGGGACCTGCGAGAGGTCGCCATCGACGCGCGCCAGAGCCGCGCCGGTCATGAGCTTGCCCTGGTGGTCCACCGCATCGCTGGGGCCGAGGGTGAGCTTCATTTCTTCGTCGGCTCGGAGGTACTCGATGCCATCCTTGCCCTCGATGAGCTTGCCGTTGACGACCTTGCGGTAAGGCGTCTGGAGGAAGCCGTACTCATCGATGCGGGAGAAGATGCCCAGCGAGGCGATGAGGCCGATGTTCGTGCCTTCGGGCGTCTCGATGGGGCAGATGCGGCCGTAGTGCGAGATGTGCACGTCGCGGACCTCGAAGCCCGCGCGCTTGCGGTTGAGGCCGCCGGGCCCCAGGGCCGAGAGCCGCCGCTCGTGGGTGAGCTGGGACAGCGGGTTGGTCTGGTCCACGACCTGCGACAGCTCGCCCCGGCCGAAGAAGTGGTCGATCGCCGAGCTGATGCTCTTGCTGTTGACCAGGTCCGCGACCTTGTTGAGCTCGGACGGGTCCTTCACGCTCATCCGCTCCTGCACGGTGCGGCGGAGCTTGAGGAAGCCCTTGCGCATCTCCTCGACCGCCAGCTCATCGAGCGTGCGCAGCCGGCGGTTGCCCAGGTGGTCGATGTCGTCCACGTGCGCCTTGTTGCGGTTGTTCCGCAGGTCCAGCATGTAGTTGATGACGTTGAGGAAGTCCTTCGCGCTGATCTGCATGACGTTTTCCGCCACGTCCAGATCAAACTTGCGGTTGATGCGGAACCGGCCGACCTTGCCCAGGCGGTAGCGGTTCTCATCGAAGAACTTCTCGGCAAACAGGTCGCGGGCCTTGTCCACCTGCGGCGGGTTGCCCGGACGCAGGCGCGCGTACAGCGCCAGCAGCGCCGCCTCGTGCTCGGACACCTCGACGCCCTCGGGCAGGTGGGCCTGCTTCTCGTCGGCGATGGTGTTGAGGATGAGCATGTCGCTGGACGGGGAGATGACATCCACCGTCTTGAGCTTGGAAGCCAGGATCTGCTCGATGGCCTCTTCGCCGACCTGATGCCCGACGGAGACCAACTCTTCGCCGGTCTCGGTGTCGATGATCGCGGCCGCGGCGTAGTGCTCGGGGCGCAGCTCCGCGACCTTGAGAGTCAGCACCTCGTAGAAGGTGTCGATCAGCTTCGCGGTGGTGGAGTAGTTCTCATCCAGCGCGCGGAGGAAGGTGGTGGCGGGGATCTTGGTGGACTGGTCGATCCGCATCTGGAGCACGTCCTTCTTGGACACCTCCAGCTCGATCCACGAGCCGCGCTCGGGGATGATGCGGGCCGAGTGCAGCGGGCGGTCGGCCTCGGCCGAGGCGATCGAGAAGTCCACGCCGGGGGAGCGGTGGAGCTGGTTCACGATCACGCGTTCGGCACCGTTGATGATGTATTCCCCGCCGCCAAGCATGACGGGCATCTCGCCGAGGTAGATTTCTTCCTCGACGATATTGGGGTTGTCATCACGGACCAGGCGCACGCCGACCCGAAACGGCATGCCGTAGGTCAGGCGCAGCTCCCGGCACTCGTCGGGGGTGTAGCGTGGCTCGTCCAGCTTGTAGTGCTGGTACTCGACGCGCATGGTGCCATCGTAGGACTCGATGGGGAACACCTCACGCAAGAGCGCTTCGAGACCGATGTCGTGGACACGGTCGGCGTGCGCCTTTTCGAGCTGGAGGAAACGTTCGTAGGCGACCTTCTGCACCTCGACCAGGTCGGGGATAGGAAGAGCGTCGCCGCGCTTAGAGAAGTCGCGCACAGTATTGAGCAGCATCGATGCCCTCGGTGGTGCTTCGCAAAGGGGTAGCGGGGAGGTCAGGATTTTGCGTATTGATTAGCCGGGTCCCGATCACGCCTCTTGCCGCGAACGCAGCACTATAGAGCATTTATGTTGTGTTCACAACTGGGGTGGAAAAAAATTTCTGGGGGGGTCTGCTGGCCCGCGATTTGCGTGTCCGGCGTGCCCCGCGCGCCCTCCCGAGGTGATCTGACACGCCCAAAACGCCCGGCCGCTACGCGGGCGCGGCCGGTCCCTGGGGGCACGTCCGAGTACGTCCGGGCACGTCCGGGCACGTCCGGGGGGGGGGGACCCGCGTACGCAGTACGCGGGCTAATGGGGGGGAGCACCCACGCAGCAGCCCGGAAGCACCCCGTAATCGCCGAAATCCGGGGGGTTTACGAAACGCCTCCGGCATGGTTTAATAGCGGCCTTGGGTCACCGTTGTGCACGATCCCGCCTCACCGATCCCCCTTCCGCGAGCCTCTCGGATGGCTGACACGACAGTTCACCCCCGCCACCGTGACGCCATCCGGGCTGTGGTCCAGCGGTACGAGCGGCCGCTGGTAAGTTTTGCCCGGCGGTGGGTCCTCAATATCGCCACCGCGCAGGATATCGCCCAGGACACGCTGCTCCGCCTGTGCCAGCAGCCCCCCGAGAAGCTCGACGAGCTGCTGGAGGCCGACCGCTCGGCGATCGAGGGCTGGCTGTTCGTCGTGGCGCGGAACCTGGCGATCGACGTGCAACGCAAGAGCGGGCGGACCTCGCCAGCCGGGGTGATCTCGCCCGCCCTGCCCGCCGGGACACTGACGCCCGCCGCCGCGGCCGAGAAGGCCGAGCTTGCCGACCAGATCATCCAACTGATCGCGACCCTGCCCGAGAAGCAGGCCGAAGTCATCCGGCTGCGGTTTGAGCAGGGGCTTTCGTACAAGTCCATCGCCTCGCTGACCGGGCTGACGGTGAGCTATGTCGGGTTTCTGCTCCACGAGGGGCTTAAGTCCGTGCGCGCCAAAGCAGGCGCACAGGCCCAGCCCCGCGCTTCTGCGTGATTCGCGGTGGGCTCGCGGGGGAATCTTCTACTAATCGATGGTGTTGTTGATGTTGATGCGGATGCACCATCGTCTGCGCGCTACCATATTCAAATTAAACTTAAATATTGTTATAGTTTTAACTTAATTATTACTTTAGATATAACTTTATTTTTTTCTTATCCGCGCCGCACCACAGGCATCCGGCGCGAGCGGGCACAAGGCCCCCAACCCCAAAGCCGAGGGATTGCCATCCCTCGGTCCCCCTGAGCCCCTCACACCCCCCCACCCCCCCTTCATAACCCCCGCCCCCACCTCCATCACCTCGTTTCCAAAAACAACCACTAAGAAACCCTCCCCGCCCACGTTTACTCCTATAGAAACACCCTCACGCGCCCACACACCACCCAAGCGGAGCCAAAACCATGGCCAACCAGCCCCAGCAAGCCAATCTCGATCACGCCAAGCTCACCGCATACGCCCTCGGCGAACTTGACACCGCCGCGGCCGAGGAAGTCGAGCTCTGGCTCTCCGGCGACGATGCGGCCCGGCGATACGTCGAGCAGGTCCGCCAGGAAGCCTCCATCATCACCCGCGCCTACCGCGCCCGGGCCGCCACCCTCACCGACGAGCAGCACGACCAGCTCGAAGACGCCATCGGCGGTGTCGAGCGACCGGTCACCATCCTCGCGACCCTCGGCATCGCGGCCGGACTCGCAGCCGCGGCCTGCATCGCGCTGTTCTTCCTCCTGCCCGGGCTCGGTACACCAGACGAACCGGAGCAGACAGTGCTGTCCGACTCGGTCGCCATGGCACCGGTTGACGGCCAAGAATCAACCGAACCCCCCCGTGAAGTCCTGGGGCTCAGGGAGTCGGGGCAATCCCCGCCCAGCCCGACAACACCTTCTGTCATGTTTTACGGCCAAGCCAGCAGCGGTACTATGAGTGGCGGCTACATGCCAGCAGAATCCACCTTAACCCGCTCAGCCCCGAATCAGACCTTCGCCCTTGATCGCGACTCAAATCTCCCCACCAAGCCCTACACCGTCGCGTCAGGCGACACGCTGTCCTCGATAGCCGCCAACCAGTTGGGCGACGCCAACCAATGGAAACTCATCGCGGCCCTGAACCAGCAAGTCCTGCCCCAGCCGGACCAGATCAAGCCCGGCATGGACCTGCTGCTGCCGGACCTCGAGCGCTGGCAGCCCCCGGCCGACCGCGAGCGCTACGACGACATCGTGGACAACCCCTTCCTCAAAGCCAGCGACAACCCGCTGTCCACCTTCTCCGTCGATGTGGACACCGCGAGCTATGCGAACATTCGTAGGTTTTTACTTAATGACGGCAAGCTCCCGCCCAAGGCCGCGGTACGCATCGAGGAGATGGTCAACTACTTCACCTACGATTACTCGGCCGGCATGCAACCCGCGAAAGTGATCGGGCCCGATGGCGAACCCATCGAAAACGCCGCCCCCCCCTTCGCCTCCTCCATCGAGATCGCCCCCGCGCCGTGGGCACCCGCGCACCGGCTGGTGCGCATCGGGCTCATGGGCATCGAGCCCAGCGCGGACGAGCGCCCGGCCGCGAACCTCGTGTTCCTGCTTGACGTGTCCGGCTCCATGAACAGCGACGACAAGCTCCCGCTGCTTAAGCAGGCGTTCAAGCTGCTCACCAACGAACTCTCGGACAAGGACCGCGTGTCGATCGTCGTCTATGCGGGCGCGGCCGGGCTGGTCCTGCCCCCCACCGTGGCAAGCGACCGGCAGAAGATCCTTGACAGCCTGGACCTGCTCACAGCCGGCGGCTCCACCGCGGGCGGCGCGGGCATCAAGCTCGCGTACCAGGTCGCGGCTGAAAACTACCTCCCCGGCGGGATCAACCGCGTCATCCTTGCCAGCGACGGCGATTTCAACGTGGGCGCATCCAGCGACGGCGAGCTGGTCGATCTCGTGGAGGCCCGCGCCAACCCCGCCCCGGATTCTGAGCACGCGGGCAAGGCGATCTCCCTCACCGTGCTGGGCTTTGGCAAGGGGAACCTCAACGACCAGATGGCTGAGAAGATTTCCAACAAGGGCAACGGCAACTACGCCTACATCGACTCGATCCGCGAGGCCCAGAAGGTGCTCGTCGAGCAGATGGGTGGCACGCTGCACACCATCGCCAAGGATGTGAAGATCCAGGTCGAGTTCAACCCAGCCGTCGTCGAGAGCTACCGGCTGATCGGCTACGAGAACCGCCTGCTCCGCAAGGAGGACTTCAACGACGACGCCGTGGATGCCGGTGACATCGGCGCGGGCCATACGGTGACCGCGCTGTATGAGGTCGTGCCCGCCGCGCTGGTGGCCGCGGCCAATGACGCAGAGGTCCTGGCGCAGATCGAAGAGCACCGCACCGCCATCGCCAACATCGAGGGGCTGATGGAGGTCGCCCGGCTGACCGCGGAGAAGCAGGCCGCGCTCGGCGCCCAGATCGCCGACCACCGCGACGCCATCCGGGAGCTGCGTGCCAAGCTGACCCCCGCGACCCCAGCCGTGGACGACCTGCGATACCAGGACAAGCCGCAGTTGACCGATGCCGCGACGGGCGGCGAGCTGATGACGCTCAAGCTGCGGTACAAGGCCCCGGACGCACCGGCCGAGCAAGGCACCAGCACACTGCTGGAGTTCCCTGTCCGCGATGCGGGCGGGGCGTGGGACGCGGCCTCGGATGACTTCCAGTTTGCCGCGGCTGTGGCTGGCTTTGGCATGTTGCTGCGCGACTCCCCGCACCGTGGCGATGCGGATTTCGAGTCGGTCACGCAGTGGGCAAGCGCTGGCAAAGGCAACGACCCCCGCGGCTACCGGGCACAGTTCATCGAGTTGGTCGAGGCCGCAGCCGCGCTATCCACCAAGCCCGCCGCCGAGGGCGCGGAGTAACACCGCAGGAGTCGCCCGGGACATTAGCGGCAAGCACACAGAGCCGACGCGTCCCCGCGGCGGTCCGCCTCGTGGACGAGGCGGCACTGACAGAACACCAGCGCTCCGTATCACCCGCGCCGAGCCGCCCGCCTGGTGAAATGGCGGCCTGTCAATGCGCCGCCGCGTCGCGCTCCGCCTGCCGTGCGATCGCGCGGGCCATGTCGGTGAAGATCAGCCGGTGGATGGGGTACAGCGCGTACCAATACAAGAAACCCGGCAGGCCGCGTGGCTCGAAGAAGGCGATCTGCTCCAGCTCACACCCGGCGGGTTCTTCGACGCCGGGCCTCGCTTCCCACCGCAGCCACGCTCGGCCGGGGACTTTCATCTCCGCGTGCAGCAGCAACAGCCCCCGCGAGGCATCCACAACCTCGACCCGCCAAAAGTCCATCGCCTCACCCGGCAGCAACTGCGTGGCGTGGCGACGACCGCGACGTAGGCCCGGCCCACCGACCAGCTTGTCCAGCCAACCACGCACCCGCCACGACCAGCCCCACACCAGGTACCCCCGCTCGCCGCCCAGCGAGGTGAACGTCGCGAATAAATCCGCCTGCGTCGCGTTGCAACGCACGACCCGCCGCTCCGTGATGACCCCCTCCCAATCGGACATCTCCGGCTGACCACCGGGCGCGACACGCTTGCCCAGCGCACCGCTCCACCGCGTCTCCACACGCCCGGCCTCGATCTTGTCCAACGCGAAACGCACGGCTGCGGCGTAAGCGATCGGTTCGATCTGCGGGAAAAGTGCTCGCGCCTGCGTGGTATCGGC
>JBGTLW010000089.1:0-4872 GCA_041743835.1 Phycisphaeraceae bacterium
AGGCCGAGGAGATCGCCGGGTTCGAAGCCGCCACGGCCGGGGAAGCGTGGGTGACCGACGGCAACCAGAACCCCCGCAAAGCGCCCGACCGCGTCGTGATCGACAAACTCGACACGATCATCTGGCTCGACCTGCCCCAGCATGAGGTCTTTCCACAACTGCTGTGGCGCACGGTCAGGCGGGCGTGGACCGGGGAAGAACTGTGGCACGGCAACCGCGAGACATGGCGGCAATCCTTCGCGTCGCGTGATTCGATCCTCTGGTGGTACTTCAAGACGTATCGCTCCTGCCGGCGGCGGTACCTACCCTGGATGACCGATGGCGACCACGCGTTCAACCACCTCATCCGCATCCACCTGCGCAGCCGGCGGGAGGTGAACCGCTGGCTCGCGTCGCTGTCCACACCTCAATCCCCCGGCGCGTAGCGGACACCCTATCAGCGACAAGCATCTGCAACCCCTGACCCGCGACCACGACCGCGACCACGACCACCGCCCCGGCCGGGGCAACGCGATAGACGGAACCTGCTGGGCAACAACCTGCACGAAGCTGGCGGGGCACAACCCGCGTGGTACAATTTGCCCGGCCCGAAGTAAACGCGAATTCGGCATGATGTTCGGGCCGTCACTGGTGCGGAGATGTGCCGCCCACCGGGTCGTCGCGGCAATCTCCGTTCGCACCGCGTGGCCGCTCCTGTGTGTCTTTAGTCAAAGGAATCCTCCATGTCGCAAGGCTACGCCGCTCAGCGCCCCCCAGCCGGTTTCACCCTTGAACAGTGGCACGCCTTCATGCGTGACGGGTTCATCAATATCCCCAACGTGCTCAGCGACGCGGAGTGCGATCGGTGTATCGCGGCGATCGACCGCGTGGCGGCGGCCGACCCCGGCTTCGACCCGACCAAGTACTGGTCGCCGCAGAACGCCGTGACCCGCGACGCGGCGCTGGTGGACCTGATCGACCGCCCGACGCACATCGGTTACGCCTACGACCTCTACGGCGAACTCACCAAGGTCCACCTCTCGCACATCATGCGCCGCCCGCCCAAAGGCTGGCACAACCTCTGGCACCCAGACGGCGCACGCATCCTGCCGTACCAGGTGTTCTCGCCTTACCTGCCGATGCAATTCAAGGTGGGCTACTGGCTCACCGACCTGCCCGAGCGTGGCATGGGGAACCTCGTCGTCCTCCCCGGCAGCCACGCCAAACAATACCTCGATGCGTATGACACCCACGACGATGTGCCCGGCCAACACATCGTGCAGGTCAAGCGCGGCACGATGACGCTCATGCACGCCTCCACCTGGCACCGCGTCGAGGCCAACTCTTCCGATGTCACGCGGTACAACATCTTCATGGCCTACTGCCCCGGCTGGCTCTCGCCCGAGGACCGCTACACCAACGACCCCGCCTGGCTCGACACGCTCACACGCGAGCAGCGCATCCTCATGCGCAGCTACAACCACCCGTATGACAACACCAAGCCGCCGGAGAAAGACTCGCCCCTGTACCTGGACCGCGACACCGGCGAAGCCAGCGATCCGGGCGTGTATCTGGACCACGTGACCCTCAACCGCCGCAAGCGCCTGACTTTCCACGAGAAACTCGGCGACCAGGCATTCATCAGCCACCCCAACCACCCCGGGGCCCTCGCCGTGACCACGCGGTAACCCGGCCCCCATTCCCGTTGCACCCACCCCCCCGTTTAGCGCCGGCCGTCAGGCCGCGCGCCCCGCCCCCCTACAATCACCCCATGGACCTTCATCTGAGAACACCGTAGTGTTCATAGACGGCAGCGGTTTTAGCTTCCTGTTGCTGTGCATTAAATTGTCGGTCAACGAAGTACCAATTCAGGTTCGCCACGCCCACACTTATGGTGCCAAATATTGCTCCCGCAGTTGCTCCAATCGCTGCCCCTGGCGCAGCCCCAACACCACCACCCCAGACACCAATGGCTGCGCCCACGCCAGCGCCAGCAGCAATTGAGGTTCCCATGATGCCACGGCCGATCATATTGCGTCTGAATGTTTGGTTGTTAATCCGGCCGCTTCGATATTGGTAAATGTCGACGCCAGCTGCTAATAATTCTGTGCCAATTATAACCGGCAAGAATAACCTGCCTACCATGCGACCAGCGGTCTTGTAGGTGCCTTGTCCCAGTAACCCCCAACGCGCTGCGGAGCCGGAGCCCAAAGTACCTGCCGCTCCCCATTTGGCCGCAGCGTGACCCGTTTGCAGGTAAGGCAAGGCAGTACCCGATATCTCGTGGGCGTTCCACATTTCCCAAGCCTGAGATGACTGGTCGTAAGCATCCCAAGTCAATAATCCAGCGCCCGCGAGGCCAATCGCGCCAAAACCCCGGCTCAATCTGTAGTTGAACATATCGGCCCGTTGCGCCGCTCCAGCACTTCTAAACACAGGCTGCAACTTGGTGTTGCGCCGAACTAGTCGGTCTTCGATTTCATATGCTTCTCTTCTCACTGACGCGCGGTCCCAAGGGGCTTCGAGTGCAGGACTTGCGGGTGTTCCGCGGTAGCCTCCTCGTAACACAGCGGATTCTAGTTGTCCATACTGTGCTGCCTTAATGATGCGGGCATTTGCGACTTTCTCAGTGAACGGCGTCTTATCAGAACGGATCGCTCGCATCGCAGCGCGTATATGGTATTGGTTTGTTCCCTGGCGGGAGAAGTAGTTGAATGCCGGTCTGCTGGCACCACCCTTTCTTTCGATAGCTCTCAGCTTGCCGGTCGCATGGTCCCAATACGCTGAATCGGGCCCTTGTGGCATAGCTCGCCCGGTCGAGCCGAGGATTCTATCCCACCCGCGCTCTGCGGCATATCTCGCTCCGGCCTGATTGCCGACGCGCTCGCTGATCGCTCGTCTCTCAACCAACGAACCGAGTTGGTATTGCATACGATAGTCGCGCTGGATGTATGGCTTGTAAAAGTATGCGCGGTGTAGGTCATGTGCACTATCAAACTTGTGGCGGCCGACGGCGATTGCGCTGATGCGTGCCGCAGCTTCCGAGGCTGTCAGTGGAACCGCCGCTGGCGAGGGTGCCAATGCGTTCACTGACGACGTCGTAACAAGCACAATGAAGGACATCAACCCAGCTGATAGCCTCGCAGAATGGAGCGTCAGTAGTATCTTCATCGTCGGCCTCCGTGGAAGTCCGCAAGCGTTGCCTTTTTTACATCCGCTGTTCGTTGTGCAACATAGGTCTGGTCTTCTCGCCCGTCCAGGTGTTTCCATCCTTCTTCCCATGCCTTTTGATACAACTCATTGACTGGCAATTCCAGCAGGCTCAAGTCAATAGGAAGCAGATGGGCAATCATCGCATCTCGGCAGATGCGATGCTCGTTGACGTGTGACTCTGGGGTTACTTTACTACCATCGAGTTCAAACTTTTCATTCTTACCCCCGTACCAATTTACATCAAATTCGTAAGTGATACCCTTGATCGCATCGCACACACTTGGCAAGTCTGCGTAGTCTTCTGTATCTCGACGCCCCTCACGTATCCGCGTCAAGGCATCATTCGCAATTTCTTTGCGTTTTTCGTATCTTTTAGTGAAAAGGTCAATGCTTCTCAGGGCATATTGCTGGTAAGCTCGAACCGCCGTTGCCCGTGCAACCTCATGATCATCGAGTTGCACCGATTGCAGTTCTTCTAACTCAGCTAGTAAGTGCGCATCAATTTGATCTAGCGCCGCATCTTCAAGGCCGGATAGTGCTAGAGTCACCCGGGCAGCACGGGCTTCATTGAACAGCACCCCGATGCCCGTCGCGTATAGCGCGGCATCGCTTTTCTTGAGTTGCATCAAGGAGTCCATACGTGAGCGTAGTGAGTCCGCCTGTTGCTCTGCCTCGCGACGAAGCATAGTCTTTCGAAGGCTTGCCATTAACGCCTCTGCTTGGTCTCGGCGGGTCGCATCCTCGGAATCGGAATAGGCTATTAGAAGCGCGAAATCCTGCTGCAGGCTGCTGCTGGGCGCGGCGTTGGGTTCTGCGACGTAGCTGGCCGCACGTTGGTGAAGCAGGTGCCAATCCTCTTCATCGGCTTCGCGCACTAGGCGGGACTGTTCCTTGTCAACGTATTCGACTAGTTCCGCGGGTGCATCGACCGGCGCTGAATCACTCAAGGCGGCCAGCAGTTCCGCCCTTCCGTGCAGGTCAGCCTGGGCGTCCCCCGGTGGGTTTATCGTTGTGTAGACCATTGCCGACCAGCGTATAACGTTCAATCGCCCCATGTACTCAGTCTCCGCCCACGGCGGTAGTTCAGCGATCAGATCACTCGTTGCGTCAAGATAGCGCTGAGCAGCGTGGTCTGTTTTTGGCCACCGGCTTGAGTCTGCTGCATCGCGTTCTAGTTCGGCGAGGCGTTCGGACCACCCCGCAGGCATCCGTACTGGAACAATCTTGCCGATGGTGCGATCCAGTACAGACGACTGCTGCTCCATCGCGGCTACTACCCGATCAAGTGCGTGCTCCATGGCCTGGATCTGAGACTGGTGACCCGCTTGGATGCGCCCTCGAGCCTGATCGCTGTAAATGAGCCATCCAAGCGCAGCGACCTGCGCGATTAAGAGCAAAACAAAGAATGACCTGACAAATTTACCCAAAGCGCTTGTTGAAGAAGAGTGCCCGGACATGGTTATTCTCCTGAGGATTCTTTGATAGTACACCAGTGCATTGCGAAGCTATGCGATATCAAAGGATACATGGAACAAGCGTAGAGGTATGACTGAATGTTGTGGATGACGAATTGAAAAAGGCGGCGTACTTTGGGTGTGATCTACCACGCCCGTCCCCGAACACCGAGGAGTACGCCACCATGAGCCAGACTACCCACCCACCGTTCACATTTCCATCCCC
>JBGTLW010000090.1:0-27120 GCA_041743835.1 Phycisphaeraceae bacterium
TGGGAGGGCAAGTGAAGGAGATGAGAGATTCAAGTGGGGGGGGCGTCCCCCCCCCGCGTCCGCGCACCCGCCCGCCCCCATCCCCGCATCCGCTATCGCGTCGGATTCTCGAACCACACCACCGCGAAGAAGCTTTTGGCCTCGCCGTCGGGGCCTCTGTCGTAGTGCTCTTCGACGTTGCCGACCAGGTCCAGGTCGCCGTCGCCATCGACATCGACTGGGATGAGGTGGTCCCACTTCTCGCCGACCCAAGTCTGTCGGCTGTTGTAGCCGTCGGACCACTTGATGACCTTGAACTCCCAGCCGTCGGGGTCGAACGGCCGGCCGAGGTTGCGGAGCCAGAAGACGCTGGCGCGGTCCGCTGGCAGCAGCCCGTCGAGGTGGATGGCCGCTGCGACAATGTCGTTGCGCCCGTCGCCATCGAGGTCGGCGATCTTGATGGGCCGGCCGATCCACTGCACCCAGTCGGGCTTGGTGATGTTGGTCTTGGTGAAGTAGTCGTCGGGGACTTCGAGGTGCTTGCGATAGACCTCGACGTAGTTCTGGGTCTGCGTGGCGATGTCGGGCTGGCCGTCGTTGTTCAGGTCGCCGATGGCAATCTGCGGCTTGGCGTAGAACTTGGCGGTGCGCCAGATCTTGTGTTTGACCCACGGGCCCAGCGTCGCCTCGGGCGTGCCACCGTGACCGCGCGGGCCTTTGATGGCGGGGTTTTCGTACCAGTGCAGCTCCTGATCAAACTTGGAGGTATCCCAGTCGGCATCGCAGTTGAAGATGTCAAGGTCGCCGTCGCCATCGATGTCGTGGAGCACCAGCCCGTGGCCGGACAGCGCCTCGCGATCGACATAGTGTGTGGCCCAGCCTCGGAGGTCGCGCGGGTTGGCGTCGTCGCTTTGCTTGCCGCGGCTGATCCAGCGGATACCGGCGTACTGCTTGCTCGCGGGGTTGCGTCGGCCGCCGACGAGGATGTCGGCCTTGCCATCCAAATCCAAATCGGCGACGAGGCAGTAAAGGAATTGCTGGCCCTCGGTGCCGGGGATGTGGCCGGCGTCGGTCCAGGCCGCGGGGTCGGTCGCCTTCTCCGGGCTCGGCCCCCACCACACGCGCACGCCCGTGGTCAGCCCCTTGGCCATGTCGTCGCCCTCGACGACGATCAGGTCGAGGTTGCCGTCGCCATCAAGGTCGCCGAGGCACGAGTACTCGGGGTTGCCGGTCTTGCCCAGCACGATGCGGGGCCAGGGCTTACGCACATCGCCTTCTTTTCCCGGATGAAAGATGATGGTCTGCAAGCCTTGCCGTTCGTCGATGACCGCGTAGTCCTCGAACCCGTCGCCGTTGACATCGCCGGGCTGCAGCGAATTGGCGATGAGGTAGTCATCGCGGATGTGGTGCATCTTCCAAGGCTCGCCGGCCTCGGCTGGGCGCGGAGGCTGGGCGCGGGCCACGACCGCCCCCGCCGAGAGCACGCCACACAACAAGCAGAACATTCGGCTGGTCGTCACCATCATCGGGCTCACTCTTTGGGTGTGATGGGTGTGGGAGGGCGATTGGGATCACGGGGGCTTTACTGGGCCGTGTCGGCCTTGGCTGCGGCCTCGCGCTTGAGGCCCAGGGCCTCGACCATTTCCCAGTCCGGGCTGCGGTCGCCGGGGTTGTCCGGCCCCAGCACGACGGAGTAGTTGCTGCCCGAGTAGTTCCACAGCGACCGCGCGATGCCGTGGGCATCGAAGACTTCACTGATCGCCTGGTGGTAGCGCAGCCGGCTGTCGCGCGGTGAGCTGTCAAGGGCGCCGTACTCGCCGATGTGGACCCGACGGTTGTTCTCCTTCGACCACGCGGCGATGAGGGCGATCTGCTCCTCCATGTACTGCCGTGTGGCGTAGCCGTTCTTCACCTGGTCCCGCAGCACTTGGACAGACTTCTCACGGGCGGGGTGGTCCTTGAGCTTGGCGATCGTGTCCTCAAGGTTCTCCTCGGTCAATGGCCAGGGCACATCCTTGAGCGGCTGATACCAGTCCTTCATCCACGCGGCACCCTGATGGGTGAACGGCGAAGGCTCGTAATAGTGCACCGCCCAGATTGTGTTGCGGTCGGGGTGGGGGGTGACCCGGCCCAACTCCTTCACCAGCATGTACGCCCCGCCACAGATGATGATCGTGTGGTCCGGTGCGTTGGCTCGGACGATGGTGATCAGGCGGTCCTGATAGAACTCCCAGGCCTGGTTGGCCCAGAAGGCCTGCCCGCCGGGCTCGTTGAGCAGCTCCAGAAACACCCACTCGGGGTCTGTCGTCTTGGCCAGGTGCGCGGCAAACTCGCCCCACCACGGCACGAAAGCCTCACGGACCACGGGGTTGGCCGCCATCCGCTTGAATGTGCCGCTCTTGGGGTGGACATCCACGATCACCGCAAGGCCATGCTCACGGATCTGCTGGATCGCGTGGTCCAACTCGCCGAGCAACTCGGTCTGCAGCACGCCGGGCTCAGCTTTGCTGAAGAGGAAGTCCGGATCGACCGGCAGGCGGATGTGGTCGAAGCCCATCTGCTTGATCATCGAGAGGTCTTCCGCGGTGATGTAGCTGCGGAAGAACTCGGCGTTGAAGCCGCCCTTCTTGCCATTGACCTTCTGGTTCCAAGGCTGACAGAACCATCCGTTGATGTTGACGCCGTGCTGGATGCGGCCGAACCGCTCATCGCTGACCTCCGGGCCATACGGCTCGGCGGGGCGGTACGCGGCTCTCGCGGCTGCGATATCCGCTTCGGTGACCTTGTTCATCACCGCGCTGCTCACGTCGAGCCGGCCGGCCTTCACGCCGTAGAACCCGACCCGCAGCATGAGGCCGTCGGCCTCGGGGTTGACGTTGACCTCGCGCGTCGGGGTGACCCAGCCCTCGCTGGACCCGGTCAGGTTGCCCATGTCGATCCAGTTGCCAAAGTCTTTGCCCGCCTTGGTGAAGCGGCCCTGGACCTTGCCCTGGTGGTGGCCCTGCTCGCCCTTTTCCACGCCCTGCCAGCGGTAGGTCACCGACAGCTTGAGCTGCTTCGCATCATCGGGGATCGTGACAATCTGCTGGATGAAGCTGTCTTCGCCGGGCTTGTTCACCCCGATCTCCACGAAGCTCGGCTCATCGCCCGCCTTGGCGTGGGTCTTCACATAGCCCTGACCCGCGGTGCGGTTGTCCCAACCGGTGGGCACGCCGCCATCCCCCGCCTCGGTGAACGAGCCATTGGTGAAGAGGTTGGCGGGCTTGGCTTCGTCGGCATGCTGGGGCATGGCGAATATCGCCATACAGCATGTCATCAGGGCGACGGATAGCAGGCGCTTGAGGCGCGGGGGAGTTTTCATCGGTAGGCCTTTCGTGTCAAGAACAGGAACGGGGTCAGGTAGCCGGTGGATGCGCGATACGCTTGGCGTTGTTCAGTTGGCATCAGCATGGTGGGGTGGATCGGGCTATTTCCAGAATGTCTGGTTGGACTCGTTGGGGCGGAAGTTGCGGCGGAGCAGCGACTCGGGCGTCAGGGTGGCCACGTGGGCGTCTGCGAACAGGAAGTTGCCCGCGAGTTGGCCGTTGAGCAGCCCCGCAGCGCCCGACTCACGGAAGCGGACTTTGTATTGCCCGGTTGATTCGTCGATGTTGGGCGTCGCGGCCGCGAGGTCGAAGGGCAGGTCGTCGCTGGCGGCACCCTGGAGCTTCGTGCCGAACTGTCCATCCATCCACCGCCCATCTCGGTCCACGGTCCCCGTCCCGTTGTGCTGGCAGCCGTCCATCAGGATGATGACTTCCGAATCACGGACAATCGAGTCGTGCGGCAGGCGGCGGCGATTGCTGAAGTCCGACGCGTTCTGCATCTTGCCGATGATGGCGTGGTTGGGTACATAATGCCGCACACCGTTGTTGATGGCGACGTTGGGGCACAGATACATCGCGTTGTCTGAGAAGTAGGGGCGGATAGCCCCGTGCCACTCGCGCTGGACCGACTCATCGGGGACGTTGGCCAGTTGTGAGGCGGTGATCCAGCTGTAGGGGTACTTGTACTTTTCGTCTTGCAGGAATACGTTGAACCCGATGCCGATCTGTCGCTGGTTGGACATGCAGGCGACCACCCGCGCCGCCTGGCGTGCGCTTTGCAACGCGGGCAGCAGCAGGGCGATGAGCAGCGCGATGATGCTGATGACCACGAGCAGTTCGATCAGCGTAAAACCATGTAGGGCGTGGCGGCGGCGACTCGTGTGGGTCGGGGGGAGGGCCGAGGGATAGCGATCCCTCGGCTTTGTGGCGCTATCTCTGGGCTTGGCGGCGGCGTTGGGTTGAGCGTCTGGCATCGTGGCCTCGGGTAGAGGGTTTGGAGCGGAATCGGCCGACCCGCTGTTTCCAGCGAGTGGCCGTGGGTTTTGTTCCAAATCTTACGCACGTCGGCCACGCCCGAGCATCAGCAGGCCTCCAAGCCCCAGCAGCGCGAGGGACGCGGGTTCGGGGATGACGGTGCCTTCGATGGCGAAGCCGAAGTCACGACCACCCTCACTACCAAAGATCGCGCTACCTTCTTGATATGCGATGCCTGCGCTTCCCACATTGGCTGCGCGGAGCCAGTTGAACACCTTGGTGTTTGAGTCCGTGCCGACGAGGTGGAAGGCGTAGCCATTCGTGCCATTAGTCGGGCTAAGCGACACAGATTCACCGCTCACATCGAAGGACATAGTCGTTTCATTATTAGCCGTTACGATGTTTGCAGGCGTCGTAAGCGTGCCGGATTGAAAGACTGGATTGCCGAGGGTGAGGGTACCCGCATCCACGTCGGCCACCTCGTAGATCGCAAGTGTGAAGTCCTTGCCAACCACGCCGAGTTTGTATCGGATATAGATCGTCTCAACGTTCAGCGTATTCGCCGTCAGCACCTCAAAGGTCTGCGTCAGATTCTGCTCCCCACTCGTACCAAACTCTTCGGAAAGATTAGCCGACGCATTCTGCTCTTCGACTTGCGGCGATGAGGGCCAAGCGCCGGCTTGAGCGTTGATAACGATCGCCCCGGACGCCGACCCCGCGAACAGCGCGGCTCCGGCGAGGGTGGCGGCGAGGGTGAACGTGTGTTTGGTCATGCGAGTCATGTCGGTGTCTCCAGACTTGGGGAATCAAAAGGGTTGATAAGTGTTCGATTCAGAGCGGTTCGTGGGTCATTCAATGAGCGGAACGCCTACGCCCGAGCATCAGCAGGCCTCCAAGCCCCAAGAGCGCGAGCGACGCGGGTTCGGGGATCTGGTTCACGGTAAAGTTGGAGATGGTGCCGGCCAAGGACCGGTTGCGCTGACTGGTGATGACGCCAAACACGTTATTCGATGCCAGCCCGGTGATGTCGATGTCGTTGATCGTCAGCGTATTGTTGTTGGTGCCGTCTGAAAGGAGGAAACTGACATCGATCTGCGTCGGCGAGTCGTAGCTAACGTTGATGGTGTAGGTGTAAGTGGGTGTCAGGCCATCGGCGAGGTTCACGTCAGCTCCGGTCAGGAATGTCTCACCTGTCGTCGCAGCGCCGTTGCCTGGGAGATTACCCACATAGTTGAGGCTGGCTCTGGGGACATTGGTGCCCAAACCCATACGCTGGCCCCCATCATACGATCCGCGATTTTCATAGATATTCAGGCTGGCGAACAAGCCGGTTTCGTTGTTCGAGGTATCACCAAACAAGGTCACCGCGAAGGTGCTCTGCCTGTTCGTGGTGGTACCCGAACTGCCATGTGCATTGGCGGTGACTGCAAAGCTGCCCGTGATACTGAAGTCTATGCCAGCCGTGAAATCGGTCACTGCCGCCAGCGCGCTCTGGACAGGCGCGGGGGAGGTGTTGCCGACGTTAAGTCGGCTAAAGGCGATGTTGCTGCTGCCACCGTCGCTCCACACCGCAGACGCGGGGTTGATCGTCACATCAGCGAAGGTAAATGCGTTGTTGACGGTTGCCGCATGAGATGCTGCGGCGGTCAAACATGCTGCCAATGAAGCGGCTGTTAGGCGGGTGATGGGTTTACGAGTCATGGCGAGGCCTCCTAAAAGGGGTTGGGGTGTGCACTAAACTCCGGTCATCGAGTCAACGGCCCCCAGGCGGAATCGCCTGGGTGAAAGCCGTCTTGGAACAAGCGGGACGGGCAGGCTTCGCGGCCTTTGTCCAGCAGATCGAGCATCATGTGGGCTGCGGCAAACCCAAGCCGGTAGCGGTCGAAGTGCACGCGCGTCAGGCCGTGCCAGTAGCGGTCCAGGTGGCGGGCGTCGTCGGTACACATCAGGCCGAAGTCATAGCCGGGGCGCTTGCCGAAGCCCTCAGCAATCGTGCGGAGCTTGCGGGCCTGATAGATGCTGTTGCAGATGACCACGTGGTCGCGGTCCATCGATGCGTGCAGGCGGTGCATGGCTTGGTCGTTGCTTAGCGGGGTTTCCCACTCGGACGTGATCTGCACGCCGTGGGCATCGGCGACTTCGCGGATACCCGCGTAACGCTCGACCGAGCTGAAGTGTTGGATCCGGCCAACCTCGGGGTAGCTGTACCACACAGCCCGCTTGTATCCGAGGTCCGCGGCGGCCTGAGCGACGCACCGGCCGGCGAACCGCTCATCGCGCCGGAGGCAGGCGTGCTCGCGCCACACATTGGAGTCGCACCAGACGGTCTGGGGGATGAGTTGCTCGATGCGCTGCTCGACATCCGCAGGCATGGAGTCCAGGACGATCATGCCGTCGATCACGTGCTCTTCGAAGACGCGGGATTGCTTGGCGAGGTCGCCCTTGACGTCATCGATGCGGGCGAGGGTGACGGTGTAGCCGGCTTCGCCAAGCCCCTCGTTGATGCCGAGGATGGTTTCGTAGGCGAGTGGGTGTGTGAAGCGGTTTTCGCCGGGGCTGTTGGGGACCAGCACGCCGACCTGCTTGGTTTGTTGGTTGCGGGTGGCGCGGGCGGCGGCGTTGGGCCGGTAGTTGAGCTTTTCGGCGATCTGGCGGATGTGCTCGGCCCGCTTGGCCATGCTCGGCCAGGTCTCCTTGCGTTGCCCGTTGAGCACACGCGAGACGGTGTCCACTGACACACCAGCCTCTTTCGCGATTTCTTTGAGCGTGGCCAAGGGTGAGTCCTTCTGGCTGGACCGTGTGGTCGGTAGGGAACGCAGAGCCGGGCGATCGACACCATTCCGAAGCGAATGCCAAACGATCTGAAATAGCGATCGTTCGCTTATTTAATCATACCGCAGGCTCAGCCGGTGTCAAGGCTTTATTGCTTGCTTGGGTGAAAGTTTTGAAGAATCCGCGAGCGAGGTCTCTGAGTAACCTCCAAGACTCGGAGATCGCCAAGGAAGGCGTTGTCATAAAATCAATAAAGACTTTGACTTAACGATCTCGGCGTCTTGGCGGGTATTTGGAGGTTTTTAGTCTCTGGCGAGGTCTTTGAGCGTGGTTTTTTCGAGGTAGGCGCGGACTTTGTCGCCGGTGGGGCGCCAGCCGTGGAGGATGGGGCCGGCCTCGTCGCTGATGCCCATCTGAACCGTGTCGAGTACGTCATCGCCATCGATCGCGGCCACGATCTGGGCGAGTGTGACCTGCTCGGGCTTGTGCGCGAGGGCGAACCCGCCGCCCCTGCCCTTGGCGGACTTGAGCAGGCCCTTGCGGACCAGGCCTTGGAAGATCTTGGCGACGAAGTGGCGGGGGAGGGTGGTGTCGGTGCAGAGGTCGCCGAGGAGGACGTAGCCGTCCGGCCGAATCCGGGTAAGCCGGATAAGGGCACGAATCGCATAGCCGCAGGCATTTGAGTAGAGCATGTGTTCCGCCTTCCCCGGGTTATGGGTTGTCTGATCGCGTGGACTGGTGTTGATCCATGAACGAACAATAGGATCAGTTACTCTATAGCGTATTCCCGCTGGTGGTCGGGAATCAACCCGGATTCTCCGACTGTTTGCAAGACCAGTGGTTCACCTGATCTGGATTGGGTTCGGTCGTAACAGAGTCGCCGGGCCCCCAGGTAACGGAAACCGCAACCCAGACCCCGCCCCCGGCCCCCCGGCCCCCGGCTGGCCCACCCGCCCCCCCCCAGCCCACTCCGGGTGCGGCGGCTGGGCGTGGGGCGTGTTAAACTCCCCTGTTTGGGTTGAGCCACTGCCCCCGGCAGCAGGCAAGCCCGCGTCCATCCCACCCACACCGTAGGATGCAGCCGATGACCCCCCCCGGAACTAGCCCCGCCCCCCCCGGAACAACCACCACTGCCGGCGGAACATCCGCCCCCGGCAAATCACACACCGGCAATGCACCCGCGCAAGGGCAGGGCCAAGCGGTCGCGGGTCAGCGTGCGGGGTTTGACGGCCTCGGCCTCGAAGCCGGGCACTGTGCGGTGGTCGGCTTGCAGTGGGGCGATGAGGGCAAGGGGCAGATCGTGGACCTGCTCACCTCGCGTTTTGCAGCGGTCACACGGTACAACGGCGGGAACAACGCCGGCCATTCCGTCCACGTCGGCGAGAACAAGTTTGCGCTCCACCTCATCCCGTCGGGCATCATCAACCCCGGCATCCTCAACGTCATCGGCAACGGGGTGGTGGTTGATCCGTCGCCGGTCACCGGCATCCTCAAGGAGATCGCGTCGCTGCGGTCCAAGGGCGTGGCGGTGGGGGACAACCTTCGCATCAGCAGCCGGGCGCACGTCGTCATGCCGTACCACAAGACGGAGGATGCGTTGCGTGAGGCGGTGACCGCTCAGGCGGCGGGTTTTGAGGCGATCGGCACGACCGGGCGGGGCATCGGGCCTTGCTACGCGGATAAGGCGCACCGCTCGATGGCGATCCGCGTGGGCGACCTGATCGAGCCGGGCGTCTTGCGGGTGAAGCTCACGCAGGTCATCGCGGTGAAGAACGTGATCTACACCGCCTTGGCCCAGTATGCCGGGCAGGCTTTTGCCCCGATCGATCTGGAGCAGACGCTGGCGGATGCGTTGGCGTGGGGCGAGCAGTTGCGGCCACACATCGTGGACACCCGCCGACTGCTTTCCGATTTGCAGGACCAGGGCAAGCGCATCCTCTTTGAAGGCGCGAACGCAGCACTCTTGGATGTGGACCACGGCACGTATCCTTTCGTGACATCATCGAGCACCAGCGCGCTGGGCATCGGCACGGGCACCGGGCTTTACCCAAGCAAGCTGGCGAATCGGATCGGCGTGGCGAAGGCTTACACGTCGCGCGTGGGCTCTGGGCCGCACCCGACCGAGCAGCTTAACGCGATCGGCGAGCACATCCGCACCGTGGGCAATGAGTTTGGCACGACGACCGGCCGACCCCGGCGATGCGGCTACCTCGACCTCACAGCCGTGCGCTACTCCGCCCAGCTCAATGGCTGCACCGCGCTGGTGCTCACGGGGCTTTCCGTGCTGTCCGGCCTGGAAACGCTCAAGCTCTGCATCGGGTACGACCTGCACGGCACACGGCACGACGACTTCCTCCCCGACGCGGACCAGCTCGAAGCAGCCACACCGATCTACGAAGAGCTGCCCGGCTTCACCGAGCCGACCGGCGGCATCCGCGCTTACAGCGATCTCCCCGCCAAAGCCAGGGCATATGTCGAGCGCGTGGAAGACTTCGTCGGCATCCCCATCCGCATCGTCTGTGTCGGCCCGAAGCGCGAGCAGGTGATCGTCAGGTGATTTCGGATTGCGGATTGCGGATTTGGGATTGACTACCAACCGCCGCAAGCGCTCAGGGATGATTGGAGATGTTGATCCATGTCGCATTGCAAATCCGAAATCCAAAATCAACCCCGGCATCTTGCCATCATCATGGATGGCAACGGGCGCTGGGCCAAGGCACGCGGGTTGCATCGGCTCAAGGGTCACAAGGCGGGGGCAGAGGCGCTGCGGCCGATCGTCATCGAGTGCGCCAACCTCAAGCTCGACGCGCTGACGGTGTATTCCTTCTCCACCGAGAACTGGGCACGCAGCGATGAAGAGGTCATGGGCCTCATGTCGCTGTATGTTCAGTACCTGGTCAGCGAACGCCCGTTGTTTATGGATAACAACGTTCGCTTCAAGCACATCGGCAACCGCGAGGGCCTGCCGCCGGAGGTGCTCGATCAGATCGACCAACTCACCGCCATGACCACTGCCCACACGGGCACGACCTTTGTGCTGGCGCTCAACTACGGCAGCCGGGAAGAGATCACCCGCGCCACCCGCGCCATCGCCGCGAAGGTGAAAGCGGGGGAGCTTGATCCCGCCGACATCACCGACCGCACCATCGCCGATCACCTGGACACCGCGGGCCTGCCGGACCCCGACCTGCTGGTCCGCACCTCCGGCGAGTTGCGTCTCTCCAACTACCTGCTGTGGCAGCTCAGCTACGCTGAGTTCTACATCACCGACAAGCACTGGCCGGACTTCACGGTGGAGGAGCTGCACAAGGCATTTGAAGCCTTCGCCAGCCGCCAACGGCGCTTCGGCGCGGTGTTATAATCGGCGTTTTGCACCGTCCCTCAACCCGCGCCTGAGCTTTGCGAAGGCCGGGACTCATCCCCTGAAGAGTCCGCACCATGACCACCGCTGTCCATCGCATCCATAACTTCTCCGCCGGCCCCTGCACGCTCCCGCTCCCGGTGCTGGAAGAGGTTGCCGCGCAGATGCTCGACTACCAGAGCATGGGCATGTCGCTGATCGAGATGAGCCACCGCACCAAGCCGGTCATCGCGGTGTTCGAGGAGGCGTCCGCGTTGTTGCGTGAGCTATTAGCTGTGCCCGACACGCACCACATCCTCTTCCTGCAGGGCGGCGCGACGCTGCACTCGGGGTTGATCCCCGCGAACCTGCTCCATGGCGGGAAGTCGGCCGACTACATCCACTCAGGCGCATGGGCCAAGAAGTCCATCGAGGACGCACAGGCCGTCGGCAAGGTCAACATCACGTTCAACGGCAAAGACAGCAACTTCATGACGCTCCCCGACCCGGCCGAGGTCCGCTGCTCGCAGGATGCGGTGTACCTGCACCTCACCAGCAACGAGACCATCGGCGGGTTGCAGTGGAAGGACTTCCCGGCCATCGACAAGCCCATCGTCGCTGATATGTCCAGCGACATCCTCTCGCGGCCGCTGCCGATGGAGAAGTTCGGCGTCATCTACGCGGGCACACAGAAGAACCTCGCGCCCGCGGGTTGCGCCCTGGTGATTATCCGTGACGATGTGCTCAAGCAGTGCCCCGGCAGTCTGCCCAACTACATGAATTACGCGGCCCACGTCGAGGGCGAGTCGATGCTCAACACCCCGCCGGTGTTCCAGGTGTGGATGATCCAACTCGTCTTGCGCTGGCTCAAGGGCAACGGCGGGATGGCGTGGGCGCAGGAGATGGCCGCCAAACGCAGCGACATCCTCTACGACACGGTCAACCGGCACAGCGCGTTCTACAAGTGCCCGGTCGATGCGCGGTACCGCTCGACGATGAACGTGGTCTTCACCACACCCAGCGAAGATCTGGACAACAAGTTCGTCAAGGAAGCCGAAGCCGCGGGGCTGTCTGGCCTCAAGGGCCACCGCAGCGTCGGCGGCTGCCGCGCCTCGGTGTACAACGCCATGCCGATCGAAGGCGCCCAAGCCCTGGCTGACTTTATGGACAACTTCGCGCAGGCCAACGGCTAGCCCACGCGTCCGCTCGCACTCACTCCGCCGCCGTCCACGCAAACCCCAGCCCGTTGGGGAACTGGTCCCGCGGCTCATAGCCCAGAACCCGCCGGCTCGGTTCGAGATCGTAGTACACACGCCCGTCGTACCCCGGGCCCGCGGCATACACCAAATAGAATGGCTTGTCCCCAGCGGGCAACGACGCTTCGACCGCGCGGGTGAAAAATCGGCGGGCATCTCCGTGGCTGAGGTACATCGCCCGGTGCTTGAGGTTGTTGACCCGAGCCGCCTCGCTCGCGTTCCGCACGAACCAGGAGATGCGTGCCGCGATGACCTCGATCCCATGCACCCTGGCTGTCATCTCGCCCAAGCACTCGGCCCAGAGCTTTGTTAGCGCGTAGTGGTTGATCGGCCAGTGCACATCAGTGCCAGCCGGGCCCTCGTGCCCCGCGGGTTTCCCGACAACCACCTGCACCGTGGAGGCCAGCACGATGCGCTTGACGCCCGCGAGGATCGCCGACTCCACCACATGATGCAGGCCGATGACGTTGGGCTCGAGCAGCTTGCCCATGAAGTCGGCATCGTTGGGGAAGGCCGCTAAGTGCAGCAGCGTGTCGATGCCTTCCATGGCGCGGTCGATCGCGGGCCGATCGGTCAGGTCTGCGACAACAGCATCCGGCAATTCTGGCATCGGGTTGCGATCGAACCCGCGCACGGCGTGGCCGCGCGCGATCAGCGCGGGGGCAATGGTCTGCCCGATGACCCCAGCCGCGCCGGTCAGCAGGATGCGCTTCACCGAGGGTGCATGTGCGGCAGCGTTGGCGGGGGGAGCGGCGGGGGGGATTGGCGGGTTAGATTCCAATGTCTTCGTTCCAAAGGTCGGGGTGCTCGGCGATAAACCGCTGCATCAGCTCGATGCAGCGTGTGTCGTGCAGGTTTACAAGTTCCACCTTCCGCGCGCGGAAAAGGTCTTCCGCGCCCATGAAGTTTTCGTGCTCGCCGATGACCACGCGGGGGATGCGGTAGAGGAGGGCGGTGCCGGTACACATGATGCAGGGTGAGAGGGTGGAGTAGAGCGTGAGGTGGGGCCAATCCCGTCGGCGGCCGGCGTTGCGGATGCAGACCACCTCGGCGTGGGCGGTCGGGTCGCCGGTCTGCACGCGCAGGTTGTGACCCCGCGCTACAACCGCTTCTTCCACCGTGCTCCTGCGGGGGTCGCAGAGCACCGAGCCGATAGGCAGCCCACCCGCCGCCAAGCCGGCCTCGGCCTCTTTGATCGCCTCGCCCATCATCGCGTGGTCATCGAGCATGTGCGGTATCCTACCGGGTTGTGGACGTGTTGAAACTCCTGCCTTTGTTCGCGGTGGCTGCGGGGCTGCTGCTGGTGCTGGTGACGCTGGGGCTGTACCGCGCGATGCGACGCCCGCCACGCTTCACCTTTGCCGCGGCACTGGCCCGCCGCTTCCCGACCGACCCCGCGGACCTGGACCTTGGCGCGACGCAGCTCAGCCTCCGCGATGCAAAGGGTTACCACACACCCGCGTGGTCGATCCAGGGACGTAACCCCGCCGGGCCTGTGGTCATCATGCTGCACGGCTTCGCACGCAGCCGATACTCCAGCCTGGAACTCGCGCCGTGCTTTGTGGACCACGCCAGCCGACTGATCCTCCCCGACCTCCCCGGCCACGGCGAAAGTGCCGCGCGCTGCACCTCCGCGGGTGTCACGGACTGGCGCGATGTGCTGGGGTTTGTCGAGCAGGTGCAAGGCGGGGGCGGGCTGCACGTTCCGACCGTGTTGTACGGGCGATCGATGGGCGCGGGCATCGCGATCGCTGCGGCTGCGCACGGCGGAGACAGGATCGCGGGCGTGATTGCCGAAGGGGCGTACCGAGGCTGGGCCGGGCCGATCCGCCGACGACTTCGGCTGCGGCGTTACCCCGCGGAGCCTTTCGTCATGCTGGCGTCGCTGATCTACCGGCTGCTCGTCGCGGGCCTGGGTGACTTTGACCGGGTGAAGCTCGCGGGCCGGTTGCGGTGCCCGTTGCTGCTGCTGCACGGGTGCGCGGATGCGGTGTGTGCGATTGATGATGCCCACGCGATCGCCGCGGCCGCGCCCGACGCGACTCTGGTCGAGTTTGAAGCCGGCCAACACATGGACCTGCACCGCGCCGACCCGCAGCGGCATCAACTCGCGATCGATCGATTTTTCACCACGCTCGCCACCACCAGGCCCAGCCACACCGCCGCGCAGCCCGAAGACGCCCCAACCCCCGAGGAGACCCCATGCCTGACGCATCCTTAAGCCCCCGCGCGATCGCCAGCCGGATCGACCACACCCTGCTCAAGCCCGAGGCAGATGCGGCCGCGATCGATGCGGTGTGCGACGAAGCGATCGCGCACGGCTTTGCCTCGGTCTGTGTGAATGGCTGTCACCTCGTGCGGGTCGTCAAGAGATTGGCTGGCACGCCGGTGAAAGCCTGCGCGGTCGCGGGCTTCCCGCTAGGGGCGATGGCGTCGGCGATGAAGGCGGCAGAGGCCGCGGCCTTGTGCGAAGCCGGTGCAGACGAGGTGGACTTCGTCGCCAACCTCTCCATGCTGATGCACGATGAACGGTCAGCCTTGGTGGATGAGTGGTCGGCGGTGGTGGATGGGGCGAAGCACGCGAACCCGGCCGTGGTGGTGAAGGTCATCCTCGAAACCGCGGCGGTGCTGGCGGGCTTGGACGGAGGCGCGGTGGAACGCCGCGTTGCGATGGCGTGTGGTGCGGCCCGCGCGGCGGGCGTTGGTTTTGTCAAGACATCCACGGGTTTCCATGCCGCGGGCGGCGCGACGGTTGAGCACGTGTCGCTGATGCGTAAGCATGGCTCGGGGTTGCTGGTCAAGGCATCGGGCGGCATCCGCACCTATGCTGATGCCGCAGCGATGCTGGCTGCGGGTGCCGATCGCCTGGGCTGCTCGTCGGGCGTGGCCATTGTGACAGGCGCCACGTCCAAAGGCACTTCCGGCGGCGGGTCTTACTAAGAAAGTGGTGAGGCAATATGAGAACGATCAATATCCAAGGCGTGAAGATTGGGCCGAGCGAACCGTTGGCTGTGATCGCGGGGCCATGCCAGGCTGAGAGCGAAGAGCTTTGCCTGCGGGTTGGCGAGGCGATGCGCGACCGCTGCGCGAAGCTGGGTCTGGGTTACATCTTCAAGGCAAGTTTCGACAAGGCCAACCGCTCGTCGATCCACACGCAGCGTGGTCCGGGGCTGGCGTCGGGGCTGGAGTTGCTAAGCCGGGTGCGGAATGAGTTGGGCGTGCCGGTGACGACGGACGTCCACGAACCGGCCCAGGCCGCCGCGGTGGGTGCGGTGGTGGACCTGCTGCAAGTCCCCGCGTTTTTGTGCAGGCAGACGGACCTGCTGGTGGCGTGCGCGCGGACGGGCAAGGCGGTGAACGTGAAGAAGGGCCAGTTCATGAGCCCCGCCGAGATGAAGAACGTGGTGGAGAAGCTCACCGAGGCCGGGGCGGCGGGCGACGGCGGGCAGTGTGCAGACGGCTCGCCTAACAGCGGGCTCGAATCCGGCTGCGGGATCATGCTCACCGAGCGCGGCACGTTCTTCGGCTACAACCGCCTCGTCAACGACTTCATCGGGCTTGGCGACATGATGGCACTGGGTTGGCCCGTCTGCTTCGACGTGACGCACTCGACCCAGCAGCCCGGGGGTGAGGGCACGCACACCGGCGGGCGACCCGAGCGAGCCCCGCTCCTCGCGCGGGCAGCGGTCGCAGCGGGTGTGCAGTGCGTCTTCATCGAGACCCACCCCGACCCCGCGAGCGCGCTGAGCGACGCCGCGACGATGCAGCCCCTGGAAACCGCGCTGACCCTCGTCGAAGACCTGGCCAAGCTGCACGACGTGATGCGGTGATCGGCCCGTGGCTCATCGCAGAGCTGGCCTCACCACCGGCGGATGAGTTCCGCCAGCAGGCGCACGCCGTAGCCGGTCGGGCCTTTGTCGTGCAGCGCGTTGGATTCATCGCTTGTCGCGGTGCCCGCGATGTCGAGGTGGCACCAGGGGATGGTGGGCATCTGCCGGGGCGCTTGTTCGCCCACAAAATGCGATAAAAACGCGGCGCCTTGGATCGGGTGGGCCGCGCGCACCGGTGCGCTGTTGTGGAGGTCCGCGTGGCTGGCTTTCATCATGTCGCGGTACGACTGGTCCAGCGGCATACGCCAGGCCCGCTCGCCGGTCATCGCCGCCGCCTTCTCGACCCGGTGCCACAGGGCATCGTCCGTACACCACGCCCCAGCCATGTGATTCCCAAGCGCCACGACGACGCCCCCGGTGAGTGTCGCCAGATCGAACACCGCCTTGGGCCGGTACATCCGCGTGCCGTACGCCAGCGCATCCGCCAGCACAAGCCTGCCCTCCGCATCGGTGTTGGTGACCTCCACGGTGACCCCGTTGCAGAGCGTGATGATGTCATCCACGCGGAAGGCGTTGGTGTCGATCATGTTCTCCGCGCAGGCGATCAGCGCGACGACGCGCTGCGAGACGCCGAGCTGCGCGATCGCTTCCATGATGCCGATGACCGCCGTGCCGCCGCACTTGTCGTACTTCATGCCCTTCATGGTCCCGCCGACCTTGAGCGAGTAGCCGCCGGTGTCGAAGGTGATGGCCTTGCCGACCAGCAGGATCGGGTCCGCTTGCCCTTGCGTCCGCGACGAAGCGCCCGTGGCACGCCGGGGCTTGCCCTTGGCGCCCTCCCATTCCAGCACAATCATGCACGGTGGCTTGGACCCGCCCTGGCCGACCGCCAATAGCCCGCCCATCCCCAACCTTGCGGCACGCTTCGCGTCGATCACCTTGCAGGACAAGCCCACCTTCCGGGCGACCTGCCGGCAGTGCGTCACAAGGAAGGGCGGCGTGGCGACGTTGGGCGGTGTGGCGGCTAGCTCACGCGCGTGATTCGCGGCTGTGCCCGCGATGAGCCCCGCAGCCGCAGCATCGTGAGCCGTGGACGGGACGCGTACGGTCAACGTCGGCAGAGCCTTGCGGTTCTCGCGCCCGGCCGCGCCTTGAAAGCGATCAAACGTGAACACGGCGCTCGTCATCCCGTGCGCCAGGCACGCCCCCAGATGCGCAGGGGTCATCGCTGCGGTCAGCGCCTCGCCAAACTCGACGCGCACGTTGGTCAGCTTCGCAGCCGCGAGGTGACGCGCCAGCGCCGCAGCCGCGAGGCAAACCCCCCGTGTGCTGATCGCCTCGCGCGGGCCGATGCCGACAAGCACCAGCCGTTCCGCCGGCGCCTCGCCGTTGGCCGGGTAAATCGTGGTGCATTGGCCTGTCCCGGCGTCGAACTCGGGGCGTTGCATGACCCGTGACAACTGGCCGGCGAACGCGCGATCCAGCGACCGCGTCCCCGGCGGGGGCACAGCCGCGTCCTTGGTCACGAACAACGCAAGGGCTTGTGGACGCGCCCGGCCGGACGCTGCGGTGGCTTTAATCTGCTTGTACATAGGGAGTCAACATCACGAGTAAACCGAACCTCTGGCGAGCATCAACCTCGGTTGCCCCGCCCCAAACACTACCCCGTTGATCGGCCAGTCCCCCAACCCCCCACCAACGCCCGGAAGTGCTCCCCCGGAATTGCCCCGCCCCCGGAAATGTCCCAAAACTCCCCGGAACTCCCCCAGGAACTCCCCCGGAACTCCCCAGGAACTCCCCGCGGCGTTTCGTCTGAAAGCAAGGCCACCGTGAGCCGTCGGGCTGATTGCCCCCCGGCGGCGGGCTAAGTATAGTTGGCTCGCGGCATTGCGTACCCTTGGAGCCGAACCCCTGGGATGGCTCGACGCTGCAAGGCTCACCATGCCGCGTTGTGGTGGTGCTGCTGACGATGTTGAAACAACCCACGCCCGCCCTCGTAGCTCAGCTGGATAGAGCGGGGCTTTCCTAAAGCCCAGGTCGCAGGTTCGAACCCTGCCGGGGGCAATTCTCGGCGGTGCGAAGCTGTGGGGCGGATTCAATTCCGAAGCGCAACACCGGGACGAAGAAGAGGCATGGCGCGCCCGGCTTGACCCCTTGGAACGACCGTGCCACCATGCCACCTACGCAGCGTGTGCGTGTTTGGCTGCGGCGTTGGTGGGTTTGTGGTGGCGTTGGGTTGTGATTTTTGAGCACGAGGAGTCAATCATGGGCAAGATCGAGCCTTGGGTCGTGAAGCAGTTTGTGGCAGCGGCTCAAGCGTTGGACGATTCGATGCTTTACGAGCGGTTTTCAGACCAAGACTGCTTCCTGCTGCGTCTGCCCGGGCTTGATGAGCCTGCGTTGGCGATGCTGATGGGGCATGGTGGGGAGACGTATGGGCTGACCATGCTTCTGGGGCCGCAGGCGGTCGCATCGTTTGAGGCGCTGGTCGCTTCGGGCGGCGGCGCTCGGGCTCGCCATGCACTGGCGCGGTCGCACATGCTCGGTTATCAGGTGTGCGATGCACGTGACCTGAGCCACGATGCGCGGCGGTGGCTGAAGAAGGCGAAGGTCAGGCCGAGCGGGGATGGGCTATACCCCGACCCGATCAGCATGGAGCCGGGCAAGGTGCCCCGGGCGCTGCTGCACGACAGCGAGACACGGCTGCTGCTCTGGGCCGTGCGCGGCATCATGGCTGCGGCGCTTGATAAGCGGTTCGACCCATGCGGCATCAGCGAGACCGGGCGCGTGCTGTGTGTGACGGTGAGCGGTGATGCCGCGTCGCCGACGGTATCGTTCGGCTGGGAGACAGTCGCTGTGGCGGGCGGATCGACCTCGCCACGGGCAACTCCGGCGAAGACTGCACGTGGCGGCGCATCGAGCGTGGCGGGTGAGATTCCGGGAACTGCTCCGGGGGCTGCTCCGGGGGCGGTTCCGGGGGCTATTCCGGGGGCGGTGCGGCTCGCGCCACGGTTTGATTTGAGCGGGTTGGCGTCGAGCGGGGACCGCTGGTTGGTGGCCACGGTGCCAGCCCCGGCTCGGGTTGATGGTGACGACCGGCAGCCGTACTTCATCATCGTGTGCAGCGAGCAAGCGGGCGGGGTGTGGCCGATGATCCACATGGGTGGCGAGCCGGAGGAAGTGGTGGAGGAATTGGCGAAGTTGATGAAGGGACAGGTTGAGCCTCGGGAGGGTGATGTTGACGTGCGGAGTCTGGGTGCCGTATCCCCGCTGTCGGGCTTGCCTGCGGCACTGACCGTGGACAGCAGGGAACTGTATGAGGCGGCTCGGGCCGCGTTCGGACCGCTGGGCGTGGTGTGTCACGACGGCAGGGACGACCCTGCTTTGCAGGCGATGCTCGATGACTTTGGCGGATCCATCGCCGCGGCGGTGGGGCAGGGGGATGCGGATGACTCGTTGGAGGAGATGCCCGCGGAGCTCGACGAGTTGGACCATCCCCCGGCCGCGGACGACCTCGATGGCTGGAAGCAAGTGGACGGCTGGCTCAAGGACGCGGTCCACGAAGCGTACGACACGGACGATCGGTTCCTCGGCACCCGCGCGCTCAACCGTTACTTCGGACCCGACGCCGATGGCGAAGACCTGCTCGACAAATACCAGCGGAACATGGTCGTCGATAGTTACGCCATGTGGTTTGTGGTGGACTATCGCTCGGCCCGCAACCGCCCCACGCTCGCTGAGCAGTGGCTCGAAGGCGAGCCCGCGATGCCCGGGGCGGTGCGCGAATTGCTCAAGGCGGTGGCCGCGCAGGGCCCGAGCCTCTACCGCGTGGTAGAGGCGGATGAAGACACGGGCAAGCTCACGATGCAGGACCTGTTCACCGGCGAGCTGACCATCGCGACGGATTTCTCGCTGTCCACCTGCGTCGAGCCCGGCGAGGTGCTGCCCGCGAGGCTCGTGCCGGTCGGCTCGTTCCACTTCTTCTTTGCCGCGGGCCCGCTGCTCAACGGCGCTGAGGTTGCGCGGGTCATGGAGCTCTTCGATTGGCAGCGGATCACCCCATCGACGGAGACATTCGCCAAGCAGCCGCATGTGCTCGGCCTGCTCTGGCGCTTTGTGGATGAGCTGCGGCGGGGCGGCGTGAACATGCGGAACACCGACGGCCACGAGATGCTGTTCCACACCGCCCGGTTCGCTTGCTCGGACCCCTCGGCTCTGCGGCGCTGGTTGGAGAGCCGGCCCGACTGGGAGTCGGATGATGATGGCTCCAACGTGTGGGTGTGGTACAGGGAACAGACCGCCGGCCCGGGCAAGCCCGGCCAGCGCCCGCGCACGCTGTTGGGGCGGGTTGAACTGGCGAAGCGCGTCGTCACGGCGACGGCCAATTCCCGTGAACGATACGCGGTGATGCGTGGGATGCTGGAACAGGTGCCGGGTGTGTTGTTCGAGTCGGGCTCGGTGCAGACGCTTTCGGAGTTGGCCGCCGCGGGGGGCGGGCCGGGCATCGCGGGCGACGAGGTGGAAGTGCCCGACGCGATGGACAGCGACGACGCAGCCGCGACGAACCGCTACATCGAGGACCACTACCGCCGCTGGCTGGACATGCCGCTCCCGTTATTGCGCAACAAGACGCCACGGCAGGCCGCCCAGGACGCCAAGCTCCGCCCTCAACTCGCTGCCATGGTCCGCGCGATCCCCGACCCCATCGACCACAGCACCAACACCCCGATCCACGCCCCCCGCGCCATGCTGCTAAACGAGTTGGGGCTGGACTAACGGCGAGTCTGCTGATGGACAAGTGCTGGCTGAACGCGACAGGAACGTTGTGTGGTGCCTGTGACCTTGGTGCAACGGCGGAGGATCGCGACGTCATGAACGACCACCGTCAGCGGCATCAAGTATCGGTAGTGGCCGGCTTACGCTCGGGTTCGTTCCGACATAATGCATCAGCACCAACCGGCCAAGCAATGATATAGCATGCTTCATGGCGTCCACGAGGGCAAGAACAGGTATAAGTATTGCCCCGCGCTCGGGTTCGTTCCGCGCACGCTACCCCACACATAGCAACCGCGGCTACCGCTCCGCGTCGCGGATGGGGCCGACCCCGGACCAGCCGGACCGCATCTACCACCACCCGCGCCGCGAAGCGCAGCCGCCAAGCTATCCACTTGTCAAAGAGCACCCTGCGTCACGTATCGTCATCGACATCACCGACCCGGCCCAGTTCAAGCACGTCGGACGATGCGGATTCTGCTGGGTTCGTTCCGAAATTTTGGTCCACTCGCATCAGGTCTATTCATGCTCATGTGCCCTCTGTGGAGTCACACACCAGCCGCGGCCGGACAATGGGAACCGGCGGCTCCAGCGCAAGTCTGGCGTCGAGTCGTACCTGCACACGCTCGACCCGGCGCGACACCCGCGTGATCTGGCGCTCGACTGCATCGATAGTCGGTAGCCGCGACACCGTCGCCAGGTCCAGCATCTCACGTTGCGTCAACGCTTCGATCAAGCGGGCCTCAGCTTCATCGTGCTCGATGTCGAGCAACCGCCGAGCAACGCCGAGCAGGGCCGATCGATCTGGATGGGCGAAATCCATCAGCAGTCTCTCGACCGCATCGATATCGGTGAGGCCCGGCCACCCTTGGCCCGCGAAGCTCAACCGGCCGCGCAAATGAGTCATTGCCTTCGGGTCGCTGTCGTTGCCCTCACCTCCTGCGGTACGAGCGATCCAGTGCGCCAGTTCGCGCCCGCTCTCTGCGGTCCGACTGTCCAGTTCGGCCCCCACTGGAAACAAGAAGAGTCGGTCCGCCACCCTGCGCAGACGGTTGAGCAGGGAGGTGTATTTTTCAGACGTGGCGAGGGTCTTGGCCACGTCAGATTCCGCGCGACCCTCGATGTCAGGCTCGGCAAGGACCGCGGCTCGGATGCGGTAGTAGCGGTCAAGCGTCATTCGGTCGTCGGCGTGCCGCCACAACTCCGCAGACATCAGCACGTCGTCATTGCCGTACCGTTCACGCAGGAGCCGCAGGCAGCGCGCCAGAGCGAGTTTGTCCGCTCGGTGCCGCGCCCAGACCCGCGGGTTCTCTGAGAAGACCCCGGCCTTGAGGGCATTCGCGCGGGACCGACGCTTGCCCGCATCGGTTGCTGGACCGCGGCTGAGGGACCCGTTGCGGCGCGACGCCGCCTTCTGAGCTTCGCTGCGCGGTGGGGGGTGGTCACCATTGGCGCTGCAGCCAACGCTGTGTGCAGTGTCAGGGGGCAGTCTCGAATCAGTTTGGCCGTTGATGGTCTTATCGGGTTGAGCGTGAGCATCACCGTTGATTGCGGAACGTGCCATCGCAGTACTCCTTTAATGTATACCGCCAGCCGTCACGGCTGCGGGGGAGGTTGGAATTGCGTTCGGGCGTGCTGTCTTGCGTTGAGTGCGTGGCTCTTGGCGATCTCGGCAACGCCGCCGTGTCAGTTGTCGCGGGTCAGCAGCGAAGGCCTCTGCTCGGCAGCCAGCGCATGCAAAATCGTCTGCGGAGGGCGGGCAATACAGCACCGGCACCCGTATGCCGCACACGGGGCAAGCTATTTGTATTCCGCTGGCCGCGTCCAGCTTCAGTTGAAGGGAGCGCAGCGGAACCGCCGTGCTATACCCGCCGGCTGTAGGGATCCAGATCAGCACGTGCCGCACCCCGCCACGCCAGGCGTTTGCCTTAACTCCGACCGCGGCAAGAATGCGGTCCGCCCCTTGGTCACGCCAACGTAGGGGCCGGAACTGGCGCTCTGGTAGGGCCGCGAGGGTTGCGGCCGGTAGGTCAAGGCAGCCCTCCGCCGCCCAGCTTGTCGGCGGCTGGCGAAGTCGCCAACTGTCGAAAGGCGCTTTGTGTGGTGAGACGGCGAGCACCTCGCGGATGCCGGGCGTGTCGGCGCGCAAGGACGCCAGCAGGTCGCTGGCCCGACCTAACTCCGCCATAGCGCGGGCCGAGGCCTGAGCCTCAGGCATTACGGAGCAGGTCTTCAAGTGCCACGACCCATCGTCATTGTGTGTCCAAAGTGCATCTGCTGCCGACGCGTGCCCAAAAGCCCTCGTGAGCGCTGTGATGGCTGCATCCAAACGCAGGCTCCGGTCCGGCGTGGACACACGGTATTCGTTGGCCCATAGGAACCGGAGCAGCGGCAGTCGTCTTGCGGCGAAGACGCCGACGGTCACGTGACGCAACGCTTTCTGTTGGAGAAAACCCGGCCCCGAATGCAGCCGGTGGAGCAGGGCTCGACGGATCTCTGGCTCAGCCTCGGGCCACCAATCGTCATCGAACTTATACTGCCAATCAGCAAGCTGAAGTACGTCGCAGCCTTTGATCGCTATGTCGACTGCTTTTTCTATGACGCGATCACGCCACGCCTGTGGGCCGGGCCTCATGAGCCTACGCGACAAGAGAAACAGCCTCAGGATACAACGGTGTCGCGGGCCCTTACGGCAATAAACCATGTTCCTCCGGAACTGACTATGGCTGTGTTCTTTTGGTTTGACGGCCGTTCGCTTGGGGCGCCGAGAGGTCTTTTTGATGCTACCCGGCGTTTTAATGGCATTGGCAACTTGGGAGGGTGCACGCTTGGCCTTGGTGCCGGGTGCCGATGGTGGGGAGGTGGGGGCGGTTCTCCTGTTGCGGGGCTTGGGGTTGCGGGCAGGCATGGCATGTTCCTTTTGTCGTTTGCGGCTATCGACGGATCAATAAACCCGCACCGGCAAAGCCGATGCGATGCGTCGCCGACGTTGGCGACGCCGACTCCGGCTGCCCGTCCCTGAGCGGCCGACGTCCTACCTTGTTGTTCGCGTCCGTGCGTTCCCGGCACATGCCCCACAGAACAGGGGGCGCATGGGCCAGCGGTGTCCGTGCCAGCCATTTGCGGTTATCGGTCATATGACAGCACAAGCAACACAATGCGGTTGGTAACAACTTAAAGCGATTTATCAGAATCGAGCCTCAGCGGCGGCCCCAAACCCCGATGGCAACAGAAAATAGGCGTTTGTTCAACCGCCTTCACAGGTAGGTCGCGCCGGCATTGGCTGGCCAATTCGACTGGAATTGTCTATTGGGTTTGAATTTTTCACTTGCGATCGGTGGGTTATCGGGCATAATGGTCGGCCTGTTCGGGCCAGGACGTCTCTTGGCCGCGAGTTTCCCACCACACCCCTCTTTCGGAGGACCAAAATCATGTTTGGACTGAAAGCTGTACCCGGCCTTGCTGTGACCGCAGTTGTTGTAGGCTCCATCGCTTCGCACGCCGTAGCCGCGCCGATCGTGAAGACGGTCGGCGTGTACGACGAGCAGACCACCCAAACCAACGCGGTGGACTTCTCCCGCACCACCGACGGCGTCAACACCGTCTCGGTCGGGACATTCTCCACCTTGGTCGCTGCCGCCTTTGCCAACAACATGGGCGGGGTGATGGATTTTGAGTCGGCCAACGTGACGAATTCCGCTAATCTCGACTACAACGACACGTTCACCGCCACATTTGGCGCCGACCATTCAAAAAGCATTACGGTCAAAAACGTGAACGCCCTCGCTAACAACCTTCAATTCGGAAGCGCTGGGGGTGCCCGAACCGCGGTATCCGGCACCAACGTAATCAAAACCGGCGGCGGCGACGCGAACTATGACCTGGATTTTCTTAGCTCTGACCACCTGGTCGCTGTAGGTTTTACACTCTTGGGTCGCGAGGGCACCGGCACGGTCAACACCACTTATGCAACGCCGAAGATCCTGCTGAGCAACAACACGGAAGTGATCCTGCCCACCGGCCAGTATCGCGGCGCTGACGGGGTGGGCAACGGGACGCTGGATTCATTCTGGGGTTACCAGTTGACAGCCGCGGAGATTGCCAGCGGCATCCGCATCGTTGGCCTCCGCACGAATATGTCGCACCTCAATAGCAATACCAGCATGGACGACCTCGGCTTCATCACCGTGCCCGAGCCCGCATCGCTGGCACTGCTGAGCCTGGGCGCAATGCTCATCCTCCCCCAACGCAAGCGCCGGGCCTGATCAGACAACCCCCCGTGCCCCCCCTCGCACCACCTCGCGGCGCGCGGCCTAACAGCCGCGCGCCGCTTTTGACTTGCATCTCGTCTCAGCTTAAGAATTCATCATGACACCAGCCCAACACCATCCGCAGCCGAGCACATCACGCCCGCAGTGGCTTGCAGTTGCCCTGCTCGTCATCCTCTTCACCACCATCGTCACCCCCGCCCCCCGAAGCCAAGCAAGCGCCCCTGCCCACCCCGTGCCCGATGCCGAGGCCATCGCCGAGGCGGACCAACTTGTCCGGCAGGTGTACCGCGAGGTGCTCAATGTCCGCACCGATGACGAAAGACTGGCCGCCGCCACCGTGCTGATCCTCCGCGGCGACGAGACGCTCAACGCCCCAGCCGCGAAGTACGTCCTCTACGACACCGCGAGATCCCTCGCCGTCGAGGCCGGCGACACCGCCACCACCACCCGCGCCCTGGACGCCATCGAGACCCACTTCCAGGCCGACACCACCGACGCCCGCATCGAAGCCATCATCACCCTAAGCCGCAAGGCCCGCACCGACGCACACCACGCCGCGCTCGCACACACCGCCCTCGACGTGGCAGACCGCCTCCTCGCCGACGGCCGGTACGACGACGCCGCCAGCCTCCTGGCCCGGACCCGCACCTCCGCGATCCGCTCCAAACGCCCCGAGTTGACCAGCGCCTTCAAGGAAAGGCCCGAAGAAATCCGCATCATCAAGGCCCAGGCCCAGCGCATCGCAGATGACCTCAAAGCCATCGAAACCAACCCCGACAACCCAGCCCTCAACCTCAGCGTCGGCAAGTTCCTCACCCTCTACAAGGGCGACTGGGAGGCCGGCCTGCCCCTGCTCAAAAAATCCGCCGACCCGTCGCTCGCCCAACTCGCAACGCTCGACCTCGCCGGGGCCACTGACACCGCCGAGCAGATCGTCATCGGCGACCGGTGGTGGAGCCTGGCCGACCAAGCCGCCGAGGCCACCGAACGCCGAGCCCTCCAGCAGCGTGCCCGCATCTGGTACCGCTTCGCCGCGCCCAATACCGCCGGCATCCAGCGAAGCGCCCTCATGCAAAAGCTCAGCCCGCCCGGCAGCGTGAAGTGGGGCGACCTCACCCTACAACCCGGCATCAAGATGGTGCTCGAACTCGACAACGACCCCGAGACCCGCCGCGACCTGCCCACCTCGGAAACCGCCAATTGGGAGTTCACCAAAGCCAGCCTCCCCGGAACAGCCCCCGGAACAGCCCGCACCTACCTCATCCACTTCCAAGGCCACCTCTACGCCCCCCAGCCCGCCAGCCCCACCCTCCACACCCTCGCCGCGCGCGCCAGCATCGACGATCTCCAGATCAACGGCCAATTCGTGCTCTCCGGCAACGGCCACTCCCGAGCCCCCATCCGCCTCATCCAAGGCTACAACGAGGTCCGCGGCAGATTCCGCATCCCCGCCGTCTACCTGGAAGACCCAGAGATCAAACCCTACGTCCGGATCGCCCTCGTAGTCGATGGCAAGCAGATCGAGATCCCCCCAGACCACTGGTTCCACCCCGCATCGCCATGAGGGATGCAGCGGGGGGGCAGGGGGCGAGAACTGTAAGTGGTGAAGCATGCCCCGCAAACGCTCACCCCTCATCCATATTTTCAACCCCTTCACACGCTCGAACTGCTACCATACTTGTGTTCTACGCACATCGACTTGCATATAGTGTGCGAGGGAAACGACCATGCCAGACCTCCTCGAACGCATCACCACCGACCCCGGCATCTGCCACGGCAAGCCCACCATCCGCGGCCTACGCTACCCGGTCGAGACCATCCTCGAACTGCTCAGCGCAGGCATGAGTATCGAGCAAATCCTGGCCGACTACGAAGACCTTGAGCGTGACGACATCCTAGCCGCCCTGGCGTTCGCCGCCCGCCTAAGCCGTATCAAACGTGCCGAACCGTTCGCCGCATGAACTTCCTCGTGGACGCCCAACTACCGCATCGGCTCACTGCCCTCCTCGCCGAAGCGGGCCACGACGCCATCCACACCCTCGACCTGCCCGATGGCAATCGCACCAGCGACACCCATATCTGTGAGCGAGCGGACCAGGACGCCCGGGCCGTCATCACCAAGGACGCGGATTTCGTCACCTCGCACCTGATCCAAGGCCGACCGCGCTCCCTGCTCCTAATCTCCACCGGCAATCTCACCAACGCGGACCTCGAAGCCCTGCTCCTGCCCCGGCTTGCCGCCATCACGCGGGCCCTCCAATAAAGCACCTTCGTCGAGCTGACCCAAAACGCCATCATCGAGCACGGCTAACCACCCACCCTCCAGCGCCGATCCATCTCCCCCCCCCTCCGCGATACCTCCTACCGCCCCGGCCCCTAGCTCCTTAACCCCGAGCCCCGACCCTCCCCCCAGCCCCCGCGCCGAGGTCCCAGCGCCGATCGTCTACCTCCCCCCTAACCCCCAGCGCCAAGCGCCTAACCCCTATTCTCCCCCCCCGCCCCCCACCTCAGGCAAATCGCTCAGAAAAACATTGGCTGTTAACCCGGAACCGGTTATCA
>JBGTLW010000091.1:0-9125 GCA_041743835.1 Phycisphaeraceae bacterium
GAGCTACGCCTCGCCGGGCGGTCGCGTAGCGACCCAGCATCTAACCCCCGGCGAGGCGTAGCTCGCCGGCTGGGGTGTGCGAAGTGGAGATGTTTTCGCAAGTTGCTCTCATGGTGACGCTCAACGCATCGGCATCTGGCATAATGGAAACGTGATGACTGACTTCACCGCCAATGCAAGCGTCGGAGAGCCTTGGTTTGAGGGCAAGGGCGAACACCGCCGCATGGTGGTCCCCGTCCGGCTCACCCAAGAGGTGATCTTCAAGCCGGAGGCCGGCGGACGCATCGGTAAAGAAGTGCGGGAGGAGCATGAGCAGCCGGCGGCCGGTTCGGACAGGAAGCCGACCATACGCATCCACACCCGCACCACCCGCACGATGACGATTGACGAGACGTTTGAGATGGCCGCGGCCGACTCGCAATCCTTCGCCCACGGCGGGGTCAACGACGGCTGCGACATGCACAGATCATGGCGTCCCCGCACCGGCAGCGGTGCGACCGGCCGCGGCAGCAGCTACGAAAAAACCTTCGACGACGGCAGCACCTGGGCGACGCTGTATCGTTATTCCGGTGACTGATGCGGCGCGTTGAATCATCCTTGTGCCCTTCGGCTAAGCGTCACGCCGGGGCTGGGATCATGGCGGCGGGTGTTCACAACTGGACGCTGCCGATCCCGCCGGCGTAGATGCTCCCCTACGCGACCCATACCCCGAAGCGGTGAGCCCCGATGGGCAATGCGCCATGGATGCTCACCTCGGGGAAGAGAGCAAGCATGGGCTGGTTAATTAGAACGCGAACAAAAGGCTTGACTTTATTGCATATTAAGAGGTATATTAAATGAAGCCCATGAACCCCAACGCCCGCCGCGCTTTGCAGACGATCCGCCGGAGTGTGGCCGAGGGCCGCTACCGGGTTTTGCGGCACTTCACCCGGCGCATGGACCAGCGCGGGCTATTCTGGGCCGACGTGCTGGCGGTGCTCGATGACCCCGCCGGCGTGCGGGATGACGGGCTGGACGATTACGGCCGGCCCAAGTGGATCATTAACGGGCAGGCTGCCGACGGGCTGGAACTCGAACTGGTCGCGGCCTTGGACCGCAACGACGCCGGCGAACTGACCGTGTTCATCACCCTCTACTGGGAAGGCCGCAAACCATGAGCAAGCCCACACCCCCCAAGCGCCGAGGCCGACCGCGCCCCGAAGACGTTCAGCGCCCGGACGTGCCCTACACGATGAAGCTCCCCGACGGCCGCACGCTCTACGTTGAAGTGCCCGGCCGTTTCGCCGAGCAGGACCGCAGCGGTGAAGTGGCGTTCACGCCTGAGGGTGTCGCGTTTCTGGACCGCATCCGCGCCCTGACGATGCCGCTGGACACCACACCCCGCCCCGCGTTCATCACGGCGCTGCGCGAAGGGCTGGGCATGAATCAGGAGCAATTCGGGGAACTGGTCGGCGTGAACAAGCTGACCGTCTCCCGCTGGGAGCGCGGCACGATGACCCCCCGCGATTCGACCCTGCAACGCATCCGCCAAGCCGTCACCAAAGCCAAGCGGCGCGGCATCACCCTGGCCGGATAACCCACACCCCGAGGAACAACCGATGGCGAGCATTAGCACCGACACGGCGACGGGGCGTCGCACGATTCGTTTTCGCGGGGCGTTTGCGGACGATTTGAGACAATTAGAGATGGCCGGAAGCGTCCCGGAAAAGATGACCCCAACGGGATTTGAACCCGTGTTACCAGGATGAAAACCTGGTGTCCTGACCTGGCTAGACGATGGGGCCGGGGAACCCGGGGTGGCTTGGGCCTGTGGCCCGGGGAGGAGATTGTAGCGGGATCGGCGGGATCGGCAACCTGACAGCCCCGCATCAGGCGACGATCTGCCAAGGCGCTTGACACGGCGAGCCGGGGGATCGACAATACGCCTTCACCCGTCCGAATTCCAGAAAGGATCGTGCTTTATGAGTTATACGCGATTGTTGACTGTGCTGGTGCTGTGCGGCGCGGTGTCCGTGCTGGTTGGTTGCGGCAGCAGTGACGAGGTCACGGCCAAGAAGCTGCGTAAAAAGCTGACCCCCGAGCTGTATTCCACAGCCGAGACGCGCGAGCAATTCAAGAACACGATGACCATCGCGGTGGACCACACCACCCGCCAGGCGTCGCACGACCTCCGCTGGCTGCTGCTGCTGGAGCACCCCCTGCACCTGACCGAATACCCGATCCCCTGATCGGCTAGCCGGGTGCCTGCCGCGAGAGAAGACCCGCGTGACGCCTTCACGGGTTGTGCGTGTTGGATGAGAGCACTGGCTTTTACTTCTGCGAGCCATACCCATACCCCGCCTCCTTCTCCCCACGCCTTGTGGGGTTTTTTATTGGGCGTTGGCCTGTGAAGCACGAAGGACGCCGCTAAGCCGGGGCGTGCCCGCTACGGGGCGAACGGAGCGGGTTCGTGTGCCCGCGTGTGCGGCCCGCTTCGGGGCCGAGTCGGCTCTGATGCAGCCATTCTCGGACCATCAGCAGCTTGTCACATCTAAGGGTGAACACCTGAAATAGGCGGCGGGGGCACCCAAATCGTGAAGCTTCTCTAACGGTAAGCCGATGTATGGTTAAGGGATAACCCTGAATTGAGCCGGGTGGCGGCTCAATCGTCCGTACCTCGCTGAGAATCAGCAGATACTTCCGAGGACCGCCATGCAGCAACCGCAACACCGTGCCATGCAGATCGAGTTGGATCGTCTTGAATCCATGCGCCAAACATCGCCCGAAGTGGTAAGCCAACGGCTGTTCAATCGGTACGTGGTGCGTGGCGATGCCGAGCTTTGGCCGATCACCCGCACGCAGATCAATCACGAGCCCATCGAGATCAAGCTGCGTGATGTCGCGCGGGGTGGTGTGGGGTTCGTGGCGGATCGCCCGTTGCGTCAAGGCTCGACGTGGGAGCTCAACCTGCTTCACAGCGGGCTGGTTACCGCGACCCAGCCGATCGTGGTGCGTTACTGCCAGGAAGTCGGGCAGGAGCTGTTTCTGGTCGGTGCCCAGTTCATCGCGAGCAGCGGGCTGCTCGCTGCGATGGGTGTGGACCCCGCCACGCTGCGCTCGGACGAGGTGCAGAAGCAGAGCGACAGCGGGGACGACGAGGAGCAGTTCCTATCGCCCTCAGAAGTCGCGTAGGTCCTGGCTTTACCAAGACAATATCGGCGCGTAGAAGACGGAGGGATGACAATCCCTCGGCTTTGGTGGGCTTTGTGTGGTGATGCCGCACAACGTCGGCTGGTGTGCGGCACGCTGATCGGGGTCAATCCGCTGCGTCCTGGATCGCTTCGCCGGCGGCCTCAACGTCTTCGCCAGCACCTTCCATGGTGTTGCATGCGGGGAGGCTCAGCGAGATCGCGGTGATGAACAGACCCAGCACGCCGACCATAAACCATCGTTTCATATCAATGTCTCCGAAAAAAGGTTACTACGGACCAAGCCGTACACAAGCGGGACACTACTTTCGGCCGCGGACCATGCCCGCAAGCAACGAGAGCACAAAAAGCACCAGGAAGACGAAGAACAGGATCTTGGCGATCGACACCGCGCCCTCGGAGATGTTCCCAAAGCCAAAGACAGCCGCAATGATCGCGATCACGAAAAAAACCGCGGCCCAGTACAGCATGTTTTACCCTTTCCCTGACCGTCCCGGTTAAGCCTCGCCTCACATGAAGCGAGCAGCAACACCCGATATGTACGGATCGTAGCACATGGATAGCTGAAATCCACGCACAATATTGCGTTGCAAATAAGCGCGCTCGAGCATCGCCGCCAAGTGTTGCCCTCACGCCACACCCCGCAATAACGGCAACGGGACGCGGGACCAACAATTCTCGCGCAATTATATGTCAAAAGGTGGTTTACAAAATTATGCCCGCAATTTTTCTGCGGCTGTTTGTTGCGGTGGCATACTTCCCGTGGTCGCAGGAACGAGGCAACGACCACGCGGCGAGGCGAGAGAAAACGGACCCGAACCAGGACCCTGATCGAGTGCGGCCTCGGCGTATCCCCTACGCCGGGCCGTGCTTTTTCTCATGCCCATGAAACCCGCCTGATCCGAGCCGCCCCGTCCCCGAGGCGGGCACGCTACCCCACCGAGCCGCCCCGTCCCCGAGGCGGTCCGACGCAGTCGGCTGCAATGCGAGCTTTGCTCGCACCGCCGCGGGGACGCGTCGGCTCGGATGCTGGCGTTTCTATAGCGCAATCGCCACCAAACTCCGCTAGCCTGCGCCCATGGCAGCACCGCAGGGCACCACCGAAGCCACACCCGCTCTGGCCACGCACGGCCGGATCAGCCCACGCTCCGCACTGCTCGCGCTGCTATTGATCGCGCCCATCCAGATCGTCGGCACGTCGGTCACGATGGTCTTCTTCCCCGACAGCACCGTGGCCAAGGTGCTGTTCTTCGTAGCCAAGGCGGTCATGCTGGTCCTGCCGATCGTCTGGATGATAAAGATCGACATGCAACGGCCACGCCTGCCCCGGTGGACTTGGGCCGGCATGCCCGCAGCCTGCATCACGGGGACGGCCATCTTCCTGGGCATCGCGGTCGCGTACTACACCTTCGGCCGGGGCATGATTGATGTGGCGGCCATGCGCGAGAAGATCGCGCAGATGAATCTGGACCACCTCGGGCTGTACCTGCTCGGGGCCTTCTACTGGTGTACCATCAACTCGCTGCTGGAGGAGTATTTCTGGCGGTGGTTCGTCTTCACCCGCTGCGAGAGGCTGATGCACCGGTACGCGGCAGTGGTCGTCAGCGGCCTGCTGTTCACCGCCCATCACGTGGTCGCGCTGTCGGTTTACTTCGACTGGCAAGTCACCGCCCTGGCGTCGCTGGGGGTGTTCATCGGCGGGGCGACGTGGTCGTGGCTCTACCTGCGTTACCGCAACATCTATGCCGCGTACATCAGCCACGTCTTTGCCGACGTCATCATCTTCTGGATCGGGTACCAGATCATTTTCAACCAGGGCTAAATCGCATCACCACAATCGCCCGGGGTCGCCATCCCACAGAGCCGCCTCGTCCCCGAGGCGGTCCGACGCAGTCGGCTGCAATGCGCGCATTGCCCGCCCCGCCGCGGGGACGCGTCGGCTCGGTGAAGGCCTCGCCCCTGTTGCCCGCGTGATGCGTAAGGCGCCCTACTTCTTCGCGGGCCGGGCGAGGACCTGTTTCGCCTGCAACAGCTCAGGGTGGAGCTCGGCATACGGCAGGTCCTGCACGTCACAATCCGCATCGATGCACAGCTTCGCGGCGATCGCGCACGACTCGCCGAGCACCATGAACACCGGCTCCATCCGCGCGCTGCCGTAGGCGATGTGCGACGCGCTGAAGCAGACCGGCACAAACAGGTTGCTCGCGCTGCCCCGGCCGGGCACCACCGCGCGGTAGCTCAAGGGGTACGGGTCCGTCGGCGGGACCTGCACGTCGCCCTCGTTGAGCACCCTGGCCTTGCCCCCGTCCATCGCGACAAACCGCGTGCAGTTGTGCGAGTCCATCGTGTAGCTGCCCATGCCCACGGGGTCCTCCGCCAGCACCTTCTCGTTGCAGTCGTGCTCGGTGACGACGTAGTCGGCCACCATCCGCCGGGCCTCGCGGATGTAGAGCTGGTGGGGCCAATGCCCGGTGTCCAGGAACTCATCGTTAGGCAGGCCCCACCGGCTGTAGGCGTCGCGGTACTTCTGCGGGATCGCGGCGTCGTTTGCCAGGTGCCAGTACAGGCCCTTCTGGTAGGTCACGTGCTTCTGGAAGATGGCCTCGCGGGCCTCGTAACCGGACTCAGCCCACGCCCAACTGGCGCCGATGTAGTCGCTGCTGATCGGGCCGTGGTTATTGGTGTCGGTCTTGTAGAACCCGCCGGGCGTTTGGTTGGGCAGGATGTCGAACTTCGCGGGCACGCCGTTGCGGAACTTCTTCGCGGGGTCGGGGCTGTCGGGATAGACCTGCTCGTTGTAGTTGTCTTTATCCCCGTTGAACCAGCGGGTCGCCAGGACGTACTGGGCCGGGTCAAAGCCCGCGGGCTTTTCCCAGTCCACCTTCAGGGCCGGGTCATCGGTCATGCACATGCGGAAGTTGTAAGCCTGCACCCGGCGGTCGCCCTCGCCCTGCTGCTTACGCATGTCCGCAGCCTCGACCTGCGGCAGAAGCCCGCTGGAGGGGTCGCCCGCGACGATGTAAGGATCGACCGCGTGGCTGAACTGGTGCTTGTCGCGGACCTGGATGCCGTTGAGTTGTTCGCCATACACGCTGTTGGCTTCCCGGCCGACGTGGTAGGACACCCCGGCCTTGGCGAGCAGGTCGCCCTCGTAGCTGGCGTCCATGAACATGCGTGCCTTGACGGTCAGCCCGCCGAGCATCGTGACCGCAGCAATCCGCTGGCCATCCATCGCGACGGTGTCCAGGAACTGGCACAGCCGGACATCGACGTGGTGTTCCTTCACCCAGCGGTTGAAGACGCCCTCGGCGACTTTGGGCTCGAACTGCCACTCCTCCGCAAGGCCGTAGTGCTTGCCGACCTCCTGATAGAAGCTGTAGCTCAGCCCGCCGATGACGTACTTCCGGCCATAGTCGGTCCAGCCCAGCCCGCCGCTGGTCATCCCGCCGAGGTGATGGCCCGGCTGAAGGAGGATGACGGACAACCCGCGCTTGCTGGCCGTCACCGCCGCCGCGACCCCCGCCGAGGTCCCGCCATAGATGCACAGGTCGGCGGTGAGGGTGTCAGAGGATGGGACGATCCAGTCACGTTGAAAGTAGTGCGGTTTGCTAGCCATGTGTCCGATTATCGCGGCTAATCGCCACAACGCAACCGGCCACACACCGACTAGACCAACCGCGTCACCTCCCTCAAAACGCCCGCGGACTACGACCGCGGGACTCCGCCGCGCCCGGCCGCGCCCGCGTGGCGGGCGGGCTATCACCTCAAACCACACCGCGTGCGCAAGTTCTTTGTGAGTCGTTGGCGTGAGCGGCAAGTGCCAGCCGATAAGAACCCCATGCCCACGATCTCCCGACTCTCGGCCATGCTCTTTGGAATCGTGGCACTGATGGGTACGGGGTGTGTCGCATCAGACCCAGTGACGTATCCCGCAGCGGGAGCAACGCAGAACCCGGTCGGCGGCACTTGGCGTGTCGCGGCCGCGCCAAAACCAGGCCCGGAACTGCGGGTCATGAGCTTCAACATCCGTCGCCCCGTGCTCACCGATGGGCTTAACCACTGGCCCAACCGCCGACAAAAAGTCGCCCGCTTCATCCACCAGCAGCAGCCGGACATCATCGGCCTCCAAGAGTGCGTCGCCAGCCAACGCGACGACCTCCTCCAGCAACTCCCCATGTACGCCAGCGTCGGCGTCGGCCGGGCCGACGGCCGGCTCCAGGGCGAGATGTGCGCCATCTTCTACCGCCCAAGCCGATTCGACCTCCTCAAGCAAGGCCACTTCTGGCTCAGCGAAACCCCGCGCGAGCCCGGCAGCAAATCATGGGGGGCCGCGTGGACCCGCATGGTCAGTTGGGTCAGGCTCCACGACCGGAACACCGGCCAGGACCTGTACCTCTTCAACACCCACTTCTCCGTCGCCAGCGACCGCGCACGCGAAGCCTCAGCACGGATGCTCGTCGCAGCCATCGACAAGATCGCCGGGGACGCGCCCGTCATCGTCACCGGCGACTTCAACGATGCGCCCGACTCGCTCCCCCACCAACTACTCACCCAGGGCACGCGCCACGCCAAACACTCGGGCACCAGCTTCACCTTGAACGACACCTACCGCATGGTCCACCGCAGGCAATCCTACGAGCCGGGCACACGCCACGGGTTCAGCGGCGACACGCGGGGCAATCGCATGGACTGGGTGATGACCAGCCCAGCCTTCGATGTGCTCGAAGCGGGGCTGCTCAACCAGCCGGTCGATGGCCGATACGTCTCGGACCACCACCCCGTCTTCGCGGTGATGAGGCTACACAACGCGCCAGCGCTCGCGCAAGCCCAAGCCGTCGCCAGCGTCAACCAGGCGAACTGACCACGTTCACCGCCCGGCCAGCGAGGTAGCCCCGCAGGTTCTCCACCGCCTGGTCCATCAGCCGTTGCCGCGCCTCCCGCGCATACCACGCGACGTGCCCGGTGATCACACAGCGCGGCGCGGCAAGCAAAGGCTCATCCATCGCAGGCGGCTCGTGCTCCAGCACATCCACCGCGGCCCCGGCAATCGCGCCAGCACGCAACGCCGCAGCCAGCGCGTGTGAATCAATCAACGCGCCACGGCTGGTATTCACCACAAACGCGCTCCGCTTCATCGTCCCCAACCGCTCGGCGTTCACCACATGGTGTGTCTCCGGCGTGAGCGGGCAGTGCAGCGACAACACATCCGCCTCCGCGAACACCGTGTCCAGCCCGGCATACGACACGCTCACGCCCGAGGACGGGTCGATCGGTGTGCGGCTGGGTGTGAACGCGATGACCCGCATGCCCATCGCCTGCGCGATCCGCGCGGTCGCCAGCCCGATCCGACCGAAGCCAACCATCCCCAGCGTCTTGCCCGACAGCTCGACCACCGGCCCAACGGGCAGGCACCAGCCGGATGCCTCGTTCCACCCGCCCTGCGCCACAGCCTGCGCGTGGGCCGCGGTGTTGCGTGCGAGTTCGAGCATCAGCGCGATGGTGTGCTGCGCGACGGTGTCCGTGCCGTAGGTCGGGACGTTGGTCACCGTGACGCCCCGTGCCCCGGCCGCGGCGGTGTCGATGATGTTGTACCCCGTGGCTGTGACGCCGATGTACCGCAGCGCGGGGAGCGCAGCCAGACGGCCTGCATCGAATGGTACCTTGTTGGTGAACACCGCCGCCGCGTCGGATAGCCGTTCCATCACGTCGCGGGGCTCGGTGCGGTCGTAGAGGGTGACCTCGCCCAGCTCACGCAGGGGGTCCCAGCTCAGGTCGCCGGGGTTAAGGGTTTGGCCATCGATGACGACGATGCGCACGGTCATGGTTTGCCTCCTGCTTGTTTGACTTCGTGGTCACGCGGCTGGGTCAGGCCGGACAACATGCGGAGCGTGACAACGCCGCGCCACAGCGCGATGAACACGAGCACCACCAGCACCG
>JBGTLW010000092.1:0-2149 GCA_041743835.1 Phycisphaeraceae bacterium
TACAGGAATTGGCTGACCTTGCATCACAAAAGCGTATCGCGTTGCTGTGTTACGAGCGCTGTCACCATGAATGTCACCGAAGTGTGCTCGGTTCGCTTCTGCACGAATCCGAGGACATGAACATCATTGCCATCAACTGACGGCGCCGCGGCGGACGCCGCGCGCTAAACAACGTGGAACGCATGACGCATCACGCGTATGCCGCGATGCAACCGGTGATCCGCGTGATGCGCCGCCACACCCCCCCGTTTAGCGCGGGCCGTCAGGCCCCGTGTTCCCCGGGTCGCGGTGTTCCCACATCCCCGCTATCCCACGTCCCCGCGATCCCACGTCCCCGCGTCCCCACGCCGACACGTTCCCGGTCGCGTCCCCGCGCCCGGCGCCGCGGCGGACGCCGCGCGCTAAACAATGTGGAACGCATGACGCATCACGCGCATGCCGCGATGCAAAGCGCACACGCCCGGTCAATCCGCCTTGAGTTCGCGGCGGAGGATTTTGCCGGTGGGGTTGCGGGGGAGCTTGTCGATGACGCGGACCTCGCGCGGGACCTTGAACTGTGCCAGGCGTTGACGCAGGAAGTCGCGGGCCTCGGCCGTATCAAACGCCTCAGCCGACATACCCTCTTTCACCTCCACAAACGCGACCGCCACCTCGCCCCGCGTCGGGTCCGGCCGACCGACCACCGCGCACGCGCCGACGCCGGGGTGCTGGTTGAGCACCTCCTCGATCTCGCGCGGGAAGACGTTCTCCCCGCCGATGATGAGCATCTCTTTCTTGCGCCCGGTGATGTAGAGCATGCCCTGCTCGTCGAGCTTGCCGATGTCGCCGGTGCGGAACGCGCGGACGGGCTTGTCTTCGCCGGGGAGTTTGAGCTCGAAGATGACCTCGGCCGTGAGCTCCGGCAGGCCGTGGTACCCCCGCATGATGACCGGGCCGACGATGAGGATCTCGCCTTCCTGCCCGGTCGGCAGCACGTTGTTCTGGTCGTCCACGATGATGTTGCGTACGCCGGGCAACGCCTGGCCCACGCTGCCGCGAGCCTTGGCCCACGGCGTGGCCCAGTTGGTCACCGGCGAGGTCTCGGTCAGGCCATAGCCCTCGCAGAGCTCGATCCCAAGCTGGTCCTTCCACCCGTCGTATACCGCGGCGGGCAACGGCTCGCCGCCCGACACCGCGAACTGCAAAGACGCCACGTTCTCCAGCTCCGCGTTCTTCGCCGCGAGCAACGCGCCGTACATCGACGGCACAGCGATGAACACGTTGGGCTTGTGCTCCTTCATCAGCGAGAAGATCTTCCGCGGCATGAACCGCGCGGTGTACACCACCGTCGCCCCGGCATACAGCGGCAGCAGCGTCAGCGCGGTCAGCCCGAAGCTGTGGAACTGCGGCAGCACACCCAGGAACGTGTAATGCCGATCCACCCGCGCGTGAGACATGCACGCCAGCACACAAGACGCGAGGTTGCCGTGCGTCAGCTCGACGCCCTTGGGCTTGCCCGATGTGCCGGAGGTGTAGAGGATCACCGCGAGGTCTTCGCTCCCGGGCTTGGGCGGGAAGCGCAGCGGTGGGATGCCCTTGAAGTGCGCAGCCTGCTCTTCGAGCTTCACGACGCGGATGCCGTCGGGGATGCCGCTGGCGTCGATGAACTCCAGCAGCTTGCCGACGGTGAAGATCGTGTCGATGCCCGCGTCGGCGATGACGTGACCCATCTCGTCTTTGTTGAGCAGGTAGTTGATCGGCACGGGGATGCGCCCCGCCAGCCAGCACCCCAGCACCGCCAGCGGGAACGCGCCGCTGGTCGGCAGCATCAGCCCGACGTGTGGCTTTTCGGTCGTGCGCTTCAGCAGCCGACTGAAGTAAAACGCGCCGAGGATCAGCCGGCCGTAGGTGTAGGTCCGCTGGTCGTCGATGACGGCCACGCGGCGGAAGTTGGTGATCAGACGCTTGAGGATCGGCCGAAGCAAGCTCATAGCGATAAACTATACCCATGTTCAAGCCCCGCATATACGCCGACGGACCCCGAGCCGCTCCACCACGCAGCCGAGGCCCCGCGGCCGTGTGGCTTGTCGTCGCGGGGGCGGCGGTGCTCGCGTCGGCGGGCTGCAAATCCACACCACGGGGCGACCTGGGGCAGGCGACCGCGGCCTAC
>JBGTLW010000093.1:0-6793 GCA_041743835.1 Phycisphaeraceae bacterium
GGTACTCAAGACAGGGCAATTCTGACTATGTCCGGTAATTGACATGAAGTCATTAATAATATCCATTCTTGTTCCAAGCGTCATTTTTGTATCTGTGATACTCGTTGCATTGTGTTGCCTACTTCTTGCTTCACTCGCGCATCGCTCGCAAACATCTATGCGAAATAAGCTCGACTATGCAAATGCCCTCCGTTATGGCATCGAGAATATCCAACTTGCAAAAGCATTTGATCAGAATTTGCCGTCGACCAGGCACTTTATTACTTATTTTTGGGATGACGAGCAGATATGGAACTCAAATGCATTCTTGCACGGCCGATACATACTTGTTTATCAGCATAATTGTCGCTGGTTAGATGAGCAGCAAACGTTTACGATGATAAGCCAGCCCACGATCATGCTTTTGGAAGTAGAATTGATCGAGCCACAGAGCCATGGTGGGTTCAGAACCAAGTATGGTATGAGTTGGATGATTGAAGAAGATGATCTACTAGAGATACTAATGGGTGTACGTACTTTCAGCGATATTGGCATCGCGATCCGAACGGATTCACCGGTAGAGCATTTTTATTTAATTGAACATCGAAACCAAGACGATAGCCGATAAAGGGGAACCCGGAAAGGTGTCAGGAACCATAAATCTTCGCACAAACCCATCGTCGCGGTAGTCTGAGAAATAAAAGGGGAGCGTCCCCGTTTCGATACCTCAGCAACGCCAGTTGACCCGCTGAGAAAAGAAGTGATTCCAAATGCAATACGCAGGCACTTTAATTATAAGGAAGAAAGATGATCATCTTCGGAAATCCTAGTCGATTTGCCATCGAATCTGATATATCAAAAATCTATAGTACTCGCAGTTTAATGGCTTTGGGATATTTTGTAATCTACGTTTGCGGTATGATGTATGGCGTGAAAAAGTCTGATGCCACTGCTTTGGCATGTTCATATCATGAAGTATTGCGAAGATTGCAGCAGCGGAATAGCCACAAGTTGCCCTCAAGCCACCACATGAATTGTCTTGAGTTGGCAATGAAGCTCCATGATATGGAGTACGGCGACCATGAAGTTGAATTGCTAGATTCATGCACGGAAACTGACGCTGATTTGCGTAAAGCGTTACATGCCAATCATGTTTTATGGGCTCCCGACGGAGATGAAGCGTTTGATGATGGAAGCTTTGTGTTACACATTGATACTGACAGTGAAGTTCGTCTGATTGCATATCGCGTAATGGAAAGCAAATATGAGGTGGATAAGCAGAGCGTTAGTGAGATATATATGCCGGCAGAGGAGTTCTATTCCATACTGAGTCAATGGACAGAAGCTTTTCGTGCATTAGTAGATGCGCAGGAGTAAATGACTTTGCCGAAACTCCCTGGGGGGCAGAAAAGGTGGCAGAAACCTTAAATGTTGACTCGCGCCTGTTCCAGCAGCAGTGCGTGGGGGTGGGCCGGACAAAGCGTGTCGATGCGGGCGGGTATGACTACCATATGCTCAACCATGATGCGTTCTCTGCTCAAGCAAACAGCCGAGCCCACCTCCTGGACGGGGGTAAACCACTTCTGGGCCGCCGACGGCCTGGCGTTGGGGGTTTGAGGGCGGGGTCGGCTTCTTGGGGCGGGGCCAGCGCGGGCGGACGCCTGCGGCTAAACGGGGGAACGGGGGGACGGGCGGTGGGGGCGCTGTTTCGGTACTCCAATCACGCTGGCGCTGGCCCGGCGAAGGCGTCATTCGAAAGTACGATCCACGAAGAAGCTATCGCGGGCGGACGCACGCACGCGGCCAAACAGACGGAAAAGGGCGGACAACAGGAAAAGCCCCCGGTGAAAACCACGGGCCCGACATCCAAACGGGGTATGAATAGGGTGTCCGGGCCAAGCCGCCCTTGTTTGGGGCGGCGTGATCCATGCAAAAAAGCGGTGCGCGAGGGGCCGCGCACCGCTTGGGGTGGTTGGGATGGGGACGGGCGGGTCAGGCTTTGGCGGTCTCTGCGATGCCTTCCTCGGCCATGGCCTGGCGGCGGGAGAGTTTCACGCGGCCCTGGTCATCGACGAGGATGACCTTGACGCGGACCTTGTCGCCGATCTTGAGCACGTCTGTGACCTTCTCCACGTAGCCGTCCTTGAGCTCGGAGATGTGGCACAGGCCGTCCTGCCCGGGGATGACTTCGATGAAGGCGCCGAAGTCCTTGATCGAGGTGACGGTGCCGGTGTAGAGCGCGCCTTCCTTGACCTCGGCACAGAGCTTCTCGATTTCTTCGATGGCTCGCTCGGCCTTGCCCCCGCCGACGGCGGAGACGTTGATCCGGCCGTCCTCTTCGACCTCGATGGTGGCGCCGGTGGCTTCCTGGATCGCGCGGATGGTCTTCCCGCCGGGTCCGATGAGCTTTCCGATCTTCTCCGGGTGGATCCGGGTGGTGAGCATTCGTGGCGCGGTTGGTGCGATCTGGGGGCGGTGGGTTGGGATCGCGGCCTCGATGAAGTCGATGATCTCGATGCGGTTCTTTTTGGCCAGGACAAAGGTCTTGCGGATCTGGTCCATGTTCAGGCCACGGGTTTTGATGTCGAGTTGGATGGCTGTGATGCCCTCGCGTGTGCCGGTGACTTTGAAGTCCATGTCGCCGAAGTGGTCTTCCTCGCCCTGGATGTCGGTGAGGTAGAGGTCATCGTGGCCCTCGCCGCCGGTGATCATGCCGATGGAGATTCCCGCGACGGGTGCCTTGATGGGCACGCCGGCGTCCATGAGTGCCAGCGTCCCGCCGCAGGCCGAGGCCATGGACGAGCTGCCGTTGGACTCCATGATGTCTGAGACGACGCGGATGGTGTAGGGGAAGACATCGGGTTCGGGCATGACGGCCATGAGTGCGCGTTGGGCCAGCATGCCGTGGCCGATGTCCCGGCGGGATGGGCCGGTGATCCGCTTGGCTTCACCGACGGAGAACGGCGGGAAGTTGTAGTGGAGGTAGAACTTCTCGGAGTATTCCTCGCCCAGCCCATCGACGATCTGCTCGTCGCGGCCGGTGCCCAGGGTCGCGGTGACCAGCGCCTGCGTCTCGCCGCGCTGGAAGATCGCGCTGCCGTGGACGCGGGGCAGGACCCCGACGTGGCACTCGATCGCACGCAATTGGTCCATCGCCCGGCCGTCGGTCCGGCTGCCCGAGCGGATGATGTCGCGGGTGATCTGCTCCTCGAGGTCGTGGAGGGCGACGCCGACCGCCTTCATCGTGTTGCGATACGCATTCCACACGCCGACACCCGCGTTGGCGTCGGGCTCGGGGTAGTTGTCTTTCTTGAACGCACGTTTGGCATCACGCACGGCGACCTGGCGGTCGAGCTTTGTGCCGTCCGTGGTCTTGGCGGCTCGGAGCGTCGGGCCAAAGGCCTTGACCTTCTCAAGCACCTCTGCGGGCATGTCCGGCGTGAACGGGACTTTTTCCTTGCCGGCCTTGGCGACCAGTTGGTCGATGAGCGCCACCACCTGCTTGACGTAGCCGAAGCCGAACTCGATGGCCTTTGCCATCTGATCCTCGGGGATCTCCAGCGCCCCGACCTCGATCATGTTCAGCCCGTCGTTGTGGCCACACAGCAGCATGTCCAGGTCGGAGTATTCCTGCTGGGCTGCGGTGGGCATGACCACCAGCTCGCCCTCGACCCGGCCGACACGCACGTTCCCGACCGGTCCCTGGAACGGCATGCTCGATAGCGCCAACGCGGCGCTGGCGGCGATGCCCGCGAGCACGTCCGGCTCGTTCTGGCCGTCCGCAGCCATCACCCAGCACTGGACCTGCACCTCGTCGATATAGCCCACGGGGAACAGCGGCCGCAGCGGGCGGTCGATGTTGCGCATCGTCAGGATTTCTTTCTGGTTCGGTGCGCCCTCGCGCTTGCGGAACCCGCCGGGGAACTTGCCCGCTGCATTGGTCTTCTCGCGGTAGTCCACGGTCAGGGGGAAGAAGTCGAGGCCTTCGCGTGGCTCGGCGTGGACGGCGGTGCCCAGCACGACGGTCTCGCCGTACTGAACCAGCACGGCCCCGTCGGCCTGCTTGGCGACGTAGCCGGTCTCGATGGATAGGGTGCGGCCGGCGAGTTCCATCTCGACGCGGTGGGCGATGGGTCGGGTCATGATCGGATTCCTTTGCGTGAGTGCCGGCAATGGCTGCGCGGCACCCGGGTGACAATGATGGAAGCGCGCCCGTGGTTGACGGGTTTGTTTCCCGGCCCCGCAGATCAAGGAATCAAAAGGCAGATGGTCGCAGGCATCCGAAAGATGCCCGCGATCGCCTGCCGTCTGTTCCCGCTTGAAACAATCAAGCCAGACGCGGGGGGACTCTTTAGCTATCCACAATCACCCGTACGCGACCAACCCCGGGGCGCTGACGGCGGGCGGGCTGAGTGTGTCAAGCTATTTACGCAGCCCAAGCTTCTGGATCAGGTCCAGATAGGCGGGGCGGTTGGTTCGGGAGAGGTACCGCAGCAGCCGGTTACGCTTGGACACCAGTTGCAGCAATCCGCGGCGGCTGGCGTAGTCGTGGCTGTGGGTGCGCATGTGGCCGGTCAGATTCTTGATCCGCTCGGTCATGATGGCGACCTGGATCTCGGGGCTGCCCGAGTCCTTGTCGTCGCGCTGGTACTCTTTGATGACTTCGGTCTTACGGTCTGCGGTGATGGTCATGGCTTATTGCCTTTGTCACCAGTCACTTAGCCTCGGCGGGAGCCGAAGCCGGGTGAAAGGTCGGTTGGGGGGAGCTTTACAGGCCAGGAAGTGTACCACACCGCGTAACAGGCGACAAACGGGGAGTTGGGGCCGCTCGGTCATATCGCGCACCCAGCAATGCGAGGCCGTTTACCACCCCCTGTATGTCCGCCATACCAGCGGATAGGGGTCGGAGCGTTTGGTCCACATGTTGGCAGAGAGTTCGCTATGCACCTGCGGCCGCACCGAGCCATCAAGCGCTGCGACGTTGGTTGAATCCGAGAAGTGCCGATTCACCACCCGCACCGACGACAGGTTGTGCAGCCACAGCCCATCGTAATAGGTAATCTGGCGTGAAGGGTCTGCGGAAGCCTCGTAGGTGTAACCCTTCCAGACGGCCACGGACCTCCAGCCGGGGTTACCGATGCCCCAGAATGGAAAGCCCATGCTGCCCATGCCACCGCCGAACGTGTCGGTCGTGCCATTCGCGCCGTAGCTGATCTTGGCATACTGCGTCGTCCCTCCGAGTTCCGACACCGCGTTGTCTCCTCCCGTTTCATCGCTGGGGCAGTAGGCCAGGTGTTGAGGTGCCGTGGCCGCGTCGGTTGACTGGGGTAGCTGAATAAATCCGTCCCAGGCGATCGTATTGACCCACCTGCTGCGAACCAAATTTTGTCCAGGGTCGTTGCGAGAATCCGCTGGGGGCAGCGCACTATTGTGTTCTTCCGTGTACATGAACACGCCCAGGCTCAACTGCCGCAGGTTCGACAAGCATTTCACATTCCGAGCCGCGTCCCGCGCACCCTGCAACGCCGGCAGAAGTAGAGCGATCAGCAGCGCAATGATGCTGATGACCACCAGAAGCTCGATCAGAGTGAATCCTTTGGGGCTGCTGGGATTGGATGTGTTCATGCCTTATCCTGTCTGCTGAGTAGCGAGCAAAAATTGCAAGAAGAGCCGAAAAACCCGGAAAACCAGCCGAAGCAAGCCAACGCGAGGCACACGACACGGCGTCAATAACACCGCCCGTCGATCTAGTCTATTCTAAACGATGACAATTGAATGTCAAGCCTTGATTCGGAATATCCCTATGTCGCATGACCCGCCCACTGCCACCAAGACGACCCCCCGCCTGCCGCGCTCGGCGGCAGCCCACGCCGTCGCACGGACGCTCATGCCCGGCGGGGTTTCGTCGCCGGTCCGCGCTTACAGGGCGGTGGGGCGCGATCCGGTCACTATCGCCTCGGGGGCCGGCTGCCGGGTGACTGATATTGATGGCCACACCTACATCGACTACGTCGGGAGCTACGGCCCGCTGATCCTCGGCCACGCCCCCGCAGGCGTGGTTGCGGCGCTGGCAAAGACCGCAGCCAAAGGCACCAGCTTCGGCATGCCCACGCTGCTGGAAAACGAGCTGGCTCGGCGGGTGATCGATGCGGTGTCCGGCGTCGAGCTGGTGCGCTTTGTCAACAGCGGCACGGAGGCGGCCATGAGCGCCATACGGCTTGCCCGGGCCGCGACCGGCAGAAGCAAAATCATCAAGTGCATCGGCTGTTACCACGGCCACACCGACGCGCTGCTCGTCCAGGCGGGGAGCGGCGCGACCACGCTGGGCGTGCCCTCGTCGCCCGGTGTGCCCGAGGCGATCACCGCGAACACCCTGCTGGTCCCCTTCAACAATCTGGACGCGGTGCGTGCGGCGTTGGAAGCCCACCCCGGCCAGGTGGCGTGCATGGCTGTCGAGCCGATCGCGGGGAACATGGGCGTCGTGCCCCCCGAGCCGGGCTATTTGCAGGGCCTGCGCGATCTGTGCGATGCGCACGGGGCGCTGCTGTTGTTCGACGAGGTGATGACGGGGTTCCGTGTGGCGTATGGCTGTGCGCAGGGGCTTTACGGTGTGACGCCGGACCTGACGTGTCTGGGCAAGGTGGTGGGGGGCGGGCTGCCCTGTGCGGCATATGGCGGGCGTGAGGAGTTGATGCGTCAGGTCGCACCGGATGGGCCGGTGTATCAGGCGGGCACGCTCAGCGGCAACCCGCTGGCGATGGCGGCGGGCATCGCCACGCTCGATGCGCTCGCGGCAGACGAAGGCGCGGCCTAC